>JAUYSF010000152.1 GCA_030696435.1 Desulfoprunum sp.
ACCATGCTCGCCTCAAACGAACTGCACCATGAGTATATGGTGCATACCGCCGAGATGCTGCTGAAACTCGCCGAATTCATCGCCGAAGAGCTCGATATAACCTTTGAATTCATCAATATCGGCGGTGGCTTAGGCATCCCCTACCTGCCGGAGGCCGAGGAACTGCAGATCGAGACCATGGGCCGGGAGATCACCGCCGCCTTCCAGGCCTTCCGCCAGCGCAACGGTTACGCCCCGGCCCTGTTCATGGAAAGCGGCCGCTACATGACCGGCCCCCATGGCGTCCTCGTGGTCCGAGCAATCAACCGCAAAGAAATCTATCGGACCTATGTCGGGGTGGATGCCTGCATGAATTCTCTGATGCGCCCGGCCCTCTACGGGGCCTACCACCATATTGAGGTCCTCGGCAAAGATCTGGTCGGGAAAATAGAGGTCGTCGACGTCGTCGGTTCTCTGTGTGAAAACAACGACAAGTTTGCCATCCAGCGCGAATTGCCGGTCATTGAAGACGGAGACATCCTGCTCATCCATGACACCGGTGCCCATGGCCATGCCATGGGGTTCAATTACAACGGCACCCTCCGTCCTCAGGAACTGCTTTTACGAGATGATGGCGCAATCGACCTGATCCGCCGCCAGGAAGAGTTGGCAGACTATTTCGCCACCCTGAACTTTACCGAGGATACCCTCATCCTCCCTCGATAACCGCTCTCTTCTCCGGCGGTTTACTCTCAGAAAAACCGCCGGAGAGAGCCCGCGACAATGCCATGCACCCAGCAAACCAGCGGTCAATTACGCTCTTTTCTTTACTTTCTACCCCTATCAGTGGTACAAAAGAAGCATTCGTCTCCATTTTTTCTCTTATTTTCTCTCTTCATACCGTGGACCCATGCATTTCTCTTCGCCCGTTGTGTATATCTGTTCGAGAATCGGTTTGACCAGCATTTCCACCGCACTCAGCCTCATGCTGTTTTTCATGTGTTTCGCCACTCAGCAGGTCGCTAACGCAACAGATGCAACCGATATTTCCGTCCAACTCAGCCAGGCACTGGCGACCCATCTCAAATACACCCCGGACGAACTGCGAGGTGTTGAATCGCCCATACCACTGAAATCGCCCATCCCACTGATTGCCTCCCAGGACCGCTGCCTGGCCACGATCTATCATGCCACAGGCGATAAACCTTTATGGGTGAGCGATAGCGGGCCAAGCGCACGAGCGGCCGTGGCCTTCGGCTATCTGCAGGCCGCCGAGACGGAAGGTCTCGTACCCGCCGACTACAAGACCGAGGAGATAGCCAAACTCTGGTCGTCAAAAAATATCCCTGAACTCGCCCTGCTCGACACCCTCCTCACCTACAATCTGCTGCTCTACGCCCATGACGTCAGCTATGGCCAGCTCGAATCCTATGCCACCAACCCAAATATCCTGCAGGATACCGGCAGGCAGGATTTTGACCCTTTGATAACGGCCCAGACCATCCTCGCCGCCACCGACCTGTCAGAGTATCTGGCTTCTTTGCCGCCCGCCCACCAGCACTACAAGGCCCTGAAAGAGGCCCTAAAAACCTATCGCACGTTCGTGGCAGACGGCGACTGGAAGACGATTCCCGCAGGCCCAAAACTGCCTCCCGGTGAAAACGATCCCCGCGTACCGGCCATCCGCATCCGCCTGCATATCACCGGGGACCTGGAAACAATTGCAGCTTCTGACACCCATTACGACAAGTCGCTGAAAAAGGCCGTAATGCAATTTCAGCGAAGATACGGCCTGGAAGCTGATGGCGTCATCGGTATCAAAACCATCGCCGCTATGAATATCCCGGCCAAGCATCTGGTAGGACAGATTATCGTCAATATGACACGATGGCGCTGGCAGGCCCATGATCTGGGCGAAAAATATGTCCTCGTCAATATCGCCGGGTATAATCTGAAGGCCGTCGAGCATGACACAGTCGTCCTCGATCTGCCGGTCATTGTCGGTGAGCTGGAAAATCAGACCCCGGTATTCAGCGACCGCATTCAGTACCTCGATTTCAATCCCTACTGGAATATCACCCGAAGTATCGCCAGCAAGGAAGAATTGCCCCATCTTCAGCAAAACCCCCGATATCTTGTCGATCGCAAGGTTCGACTCTTTTCGAGTTGGGACTCGGACGCGGTTGAAATGGACAGCACCAGGGTCAATTGGAAAGCCATCTCCAGCGCCCAGATGGCCCGTTACAAACTCCGACAGGACCCCGGCCCCCTTAATGCCCTGGGCAGGATAAAATTTGTCTTTCCCAACCGTTATGCAATTTACATGCACGACACCCCGAAGCGTGATTTGTTCAGTCAGTCAAAGAGAAATTTCAGTCACGGCTGCATCCGGGTCAGTGACCCCCTGGCCCTGGCCACCTTTGTCCTCAATGGGGAGAAGGCAAATTGGTCCATCGACAAGATCACGGAGTCCATCGATACCGGCCGGCGAAAGGTGGTACAATTGACCTCGCCCCTCTCCGTTCATCTCACATACCAAACAACCTGGGTTGACAAAGACGGCACAATCCATTTTAATAGGGACGTTTATGGTAGGGATACCGAACTCTCCCTGGCTCTTTTGGGAGAAAACCGACATATGCAGCATAGACAATAGGACGCCAGATGCAGACAAACGAGACGATCAAACGATTTTTCCTGAGCCGGCGTAAATTTCTTACCGCCTCCGCCCAGCTGGCCCTCGGACTGCTCCTCAGCTCACCCCTCGACGCCCTTTCAAGTACCTCTGACCCCCACATGCTCTCCTTCGTACACACCCACACCGGAGAGCAGCTCGAAATCAACTACATTCCCGGCAGATACCCTCAGGCAGCCAAATCACAGCTCAAGACCTTCCTCCGTGATTACCGCACCGGTGATACCCATTTCATCGATCCGACCCTGATGGACATTCTCAGCCGCATCCAGCGGCTCAGCGGCAGCAAGGGAGTCTACGAGGTTATCTCCGGCTACCGCTCACCCAGCACCAACGCCTACCTGCGATCAAGAAGCCCAGGAGTGGCGCGGGATAGCCTGCATATGCGCGGTCAAGCTATCGATGTCCGGCTCACCGACGTCCGCACCCGGGAGCTTCGGGATCTTGCCAGACAGCTGCGCTACGGCGGAGTCGGCTACTACGCGAAATCGGACTTTGTCCACCTGGACACCGGCCAGTTCCGCATCTGGTAATTCTCTGTTTTTACCCATCAGTTCATCTGCATCCCATCTCCCACAAGATCTCCTTCCGGCAAAGAGTCGTAGAAACCAGCCGGAAGGAGTTCCCGGAATTGCCCCTGTGTTCTATGACCATCGATATTGACGATTTTCTGACGACAGTGGCACGAGCCGTGGAGAATGTCCAGGTACCGGTTGTCGATCTTATTGCTGTCCAGACCGGCGATCCCTATCGAATCCTGGTAGCCACCATCCTCTCAGCCCGCACCAAGGACGAAGTGACGGCCAGGGCAGCCGACCGCCTCTTCCAGCTCGCAGACGATATCCCCTCTCTTGGCCGACTCTCCGAAGATTCCATCTCCCGTGCCATTTATCCCGTGGGTTTTTTCAGAAGCAAGGCCAAATACCTGAGACAGCTCCCCGAGGCCTTGCAGGCCTTTGGCAACCAGGTACCTGAAAGCATTGAGGATCTCGTCACCCTGCCCGGCGTCGGGCGCAAGACCGCCAATCTGGTCCGCAGCGTGGCCTTCAAAAAACCGGCCATCTGTGTCGACACCCATGTCCACCGGATCATGAACATCTGGGAGTATGTCACAACCGACAGCCCATTTAAGACCGAAATGGCCCTGCGCCGGCAACTCCCCGAGCGCCACTGGCTGACAGTCAACTCGCTGCTTGTAGCCTTCGGCCAGTCAATCTGCCGTCCCGTCAGCCCACACTGTGATATCTGCCCCCTGGCCGGCACCTGCCCACAACGGGGCGTCACACCCAGAAGAATCATGAAAAAACCCTCTCGAAACAATCAGCTGCCCTACCGGTTCATTTCCTGGAACATCAACGGCATCAGGGCCGTTGAGAAAAAGGGCTTTGCTGAGATGCTCATCGGCTTTGATGCCGATATCATCGCCCTTCAGGAGACCAAGGCCCAGCCCGACCAGCTTTCTAGTGAGTTGAAAAATATCACCGGCTACACCTCCTACTGGCACAGCGCCGAGCGAAAGGGCTATTCCGGGGTGGCTATCTACAGCCGCCTTGAACCCCTGCGAGTTTTGACCGGCATCGACGAGCCGGAGTTCGACTGTGAAGGTCGGGTCCTTACCCTGGAATTCCCCACCTTCTATCTGATGAACATTTATTTTCCTAACAGCGGCGAAGGCTTGAAGCGTCTCGACTTCAAACTCCGCTTCAATGAGGCCCTGCTGATCTTCGCAGCCAGACTGCAACAGGAAAAAACGGTGATCCTCTGTGGCGACTTCAACGTCGCCCATAAACCCATCGATCTGAAAAATCCGGCAGCCAATGTTAAAAATGCCGGATTCACCCCGGAAGAGCGGGCCTGGATGGACAGCTTCATTGCAGCCGGCTTTGTCGATAGCTTCAGGATGTTCAACCAGGAGCCTGACCAGTATACCTGGTGGAGCTACCGTTTCAACGCCAGGGCCAAGAATATCGGCTGGCGTATTGACTACTTCTGCATCGACGCGAAAAGCCGCGACAAGATCCTTGCTGCCGCTATTCTCCAGGAAGTCATGGGCTCGGATCACTGTCCGGTTCGACTGGAGTTTCTTGCCTGATCTTTCTTGCCGGGGACTTTCCCTGCTCCCTGCGCCTCAGAAGAAGAATGCCACATTGTAATACTTTGGTATTGCTTGAAAACACCTTCCCTCAGTTTCTTCTTGTTCCGGCAACAGCTCATCGCATATACTTATCTTAAAGCAGGTCAGGGGACATCCTTCCTCCACCCTGATGTGCTCGTCTCTCAGAGAAAGACCGGCAGCACAGACCCACAACCGCCTCCAGAGAAGAAGCAGACCCATTTTCAGAAAGGCAATGCCCATGCCGCGCCACAACCTTTCTCCTTTCATTCTCCTCCTGGCCCTCTGCACCTCACTGTCCTTTTTCCCCTCACGTGCTCTCTCGGAAACGACTCCGCAACTTGAACCTGTAAACCTGCAACTCCGCTGGCTGCACCAGTTCCAGTTCGCCGGTTACTATGCCGCCTTGGCGAAGGGTTATTACCGGGAAGCCGGTCTTGACGTCACCCTTCTGGAAGGTGGTCCGGACAAAAACACCATCAATGCGGTTTTGGGTGGTCAGGCCCAATACGGCGTAACCAATGCGGAGATCCTCCTGCACAAGATCAACGGCAAACCTCTGGTGGTCCTGGCCGCGATCTTTCAACATTCGCCCCTCGTCTTCGTGGCTCGGGAGGAAAAAGGCATCAACCATCCCCAGGACCTTATCGGCAAGCGGGTAAAGATGAGCAGATCGAGCCGGGATATCGAACTGCAGACCACCCTCATGAACGAAGGTATCTCCCTTGATCTACTGAAACTTCTGGAAGGCGGGGCATCATATCACTATTATTTCACACCGGAGATCGATGCGGTCAGCGCTTATATAACCAACCAGCCCTACTATTACAAAGCGAACAATGTCGGCTTTTCGCTGATCAGGCCATCGGCCTATGGTGTCGATTTCTACGGGGACTGCCTCTTCACCTCAGAACGTGAACGCAAGAATCATCCCGAGCGGGTTGAGGCCTTTCGCCGGGCCAGCTTACGTGGTTGGGAGTATGCCATGAGCCACACCGAGGAGATTATCGAGATCATCCTCACGACCTATCACTCGGAAAAATCACGAGATCATCTGCGTTACGAGGCCCAGGAGATGCAAAAACTCATCCTGCCCGAGCTTGTCGAGATCGGCCAGATGAACCCCGGCCGCTGGAACCATATCGCCGATACCTTCGTCCGCAACAAGATGGCACGTGCCGATTATTCCCTCAAGGGCTTCATCTACACGCCAGGCCACGATCTTGATCTGACCGGGCTTATGCAACTCATTGGCCTGCTGGCGATAATTATCGCCGTTGTCACAGTTGTTGCCGTTACCCTTTTTGTCTTCAATAAACGGCTGCAGCAGGAGATTGAAAAACACGAAACGACAGAGGCCGCCCTGCATGAGAGTGAATCCAAGCTTATCAGCTATTCAAATCAGATGGAGCAGTTCAGTCTGTCGGCGGCATCCATGCTGTCCATGAAGGACGAACAACTCATCTTTGCCAAGATCAGTCAGGCCATCGTCGATTATTCCGATTTCCGGCGGGTGCTTATCTCGCTTTTTAAAGATGAGGCACCGTATCGGGATCTCATCGGCTATGGCGGCGTCTCTGAAGAGATCGTCGAGAAAGTGCGCAAAACTGCCCTGCCAAAGAGCTGGTATGATAAGGTCTTCAGCCATGGTATCCCCCTGGGCCGGTTCAGCTACTACATCCCGCACACCATGAAAAATATCCTTAACCAGGAAGCCACCATTTACGGTGACGGGCCTGCCCCTGCAGACAACGAAGGCTGGCATCCTGAGGACAATCTCTTTGTCCGGATGAATGACGAACACGAGAATTTCATCGGGGTTATTTCGGTAGACGACTCAAAGTCCGGTTTCAAACCGACCTCGGAAATCGTCAGACCTCTGGAGATCTTTGCCAGTCTGATCGCCCAGATCATCATCCACAAGCGGGAACAAAGCCGGCGGGAACAGCTTGAAGAACAGCTCCGGCAGGCCCAGAAGATGGAGGCCATCGGCACCCTTACAGGTGGGATAGCCCATGATTTCAACAATATCCTCGGAGTGATCATCGGTAATGCCGAACTGGCTCTCCTTGATATCCCCGAGTGGAACAGCGCAACTCATAACCTGCAGGAGATCAAGAAGGCCAGTGGCCGGGCCCGGGATATCGTCCAGCATCTGCTGACCTTCAGCCGCAAGACCGCACGAGAGCTCAAGCCGGTCGTCATCAGAGAGATCATTGAAGATTCTCTGAAGTTTCTGCGCTCAACCCTGCCTGCAACCATCACTATCAGTAAAGAAATCCAGCTAAACGATGAGCGTGTTCTGGCAGATTCCACCCAGATATACCAGATCCTCCTCAACCTCTGCACCAATGCCGCCCACGCCATGGAGAAGGCAACCGATGGTGCACTGACCGTCCGGGCCGAGATGACACATCTTACGGATTCGCTGACCGCCGCCACCTCGGAAATCCCCGGCGGCGACTACGTCACCATCACGGTCTCCGACACCGGGCATGGTATCGATCCGCAGACCCTGCACCAGATTTTTGATCCCTACTTTACGACCAAGGAGATCGGCAAGGGTACCGGCATGGGCCTGACAATCGTCCAAGGTCTGGTCAAAAGCCACAACGGCGCGATTACTGTGGCAAGCACACCGGGTAGCGGAACTTCCTTTACCGTGTACCTGCCCCTGGCCCCAGAGGGAGACAGGCCTGAATCACCAGCAGATCAAACCATCCCCTCAGGGGCGGAGAGACTCCTGCTCGTGGACGATGAGGAGGCCCTGCTCCGTATCAACCGACTGGCCCTTGAACGCCTCGGTTATACAGTGCTGACGGACAGCAGCCCCATCAAGGCCCTGGAAAGAATCATGGCCGATCCTCAGGCAATCGACCTGGTGATCTCGGATATGACCATGCCGCAGATGACGGGGGACATCCTGGCTGAAAAAATCCATGCCCTCCGCCCCGATCTGCCGATTTTCCTCTGCACCGGCTACAGTGACCGGACAGAAAAGCTGGCGGATTCTCCGATAATCCGGGGCTATTTCCACAAACCTCTGGCCATCACCACCCTCGCCCTGGCTATCCGCCGAGAATTGGATCAGATCAGCGCAGGGCAAGGGGGCTGATCAACCGCAGGGAGCCAAGAGCCGTTCGGGGCAGGACTGCTGCATATAATCAAGGAATTTGCGATGACCGGCGGGAAAGGCGAATAGCCCCAGTTCATCGGCCAATATCCAGCGACAGGCCTGCGCGGCGTTGAGTTGCGGGATGTGATTGTCGCCTGTGAGACGGCAGGCGAAGCAATGCAGCACCACCTTGTAGCGGGTATAGTGGTGAATGACGGTGGTCATATGGCCGCAGACCTCGACCGCAAATCCCGTTTCCTCCAGATATTCCCGGACCACGGCCTGCTCCGGTGACTCTCCCTCTGCCAGTCGGCCACCGGGGAATTCCCACAATCCACCCCAGATATCATCGGCCAGGCGCTGCTGGATAAACAGCCGTCCTTCATGGCTCAGGACACCTGTCGCCATCTCGATGAGTATCGTCTTTTGGCGATTGCCGATGACCGGCCGGTCGGCCACAGTTCCTCGCAATACGGCAAGACAGACCTGGGCAAGCGGGCATCCGGCACAGAGCGGCTTCTTCGGGGTGCAAATCAGGCCGCCAAGATCCATCAGGGCCTGGTTGTGGATTCTTGCCTTGCCTTTGGGCAGCATCTCCCCGGCAAGCTGCTCGATCCTCTCCCGGCATTTTCGGTCTTTCACCGGTTCGTCGAGATCAAAGAGGCGGGCGAAGATCCGGGCAACGTTGGCATCGATGACCGGGATATCCTGATCACAGGCAATGCTCGCAATGGCTGCGGCGGTATAGGGACCGATCCCCGGCAGGGAGCGCAGGGCGGCATACTCACAGGGGATCTTCCCGCCATAATCCCGTAACATGACCTGAGCGGCCAGGTGCAGATTCCTGGCCCTGGCATAATACCCCAGGCCCTCCCAGAGCTTGAGAATCTCCTGTTCCTCGGCCCCTGCGACAGCGGCGACATCGGGAAACCGGGCAATCCAGCGCTTGAAATACTCTACCCCCCGGTCCATCTGAGTCTGCTGCAGCATGATCTCGGAAATCCAGACATGATAGGGATCATAGGTCTGACGCCAGGGCAGATCGCGTTTGGTCTGACGAAACCAGGCCAGCAACCGTCGCTCGATATGCTGCTTTTTCCCGTCCGTCTCGACAGATTCAATCTCGGGTTCCATCGTCTCCCCTTTTTTCTCTTGCCATCCATCGCACCCCATAAAAATCCATTCGCGTTGGGAACCTTTGCGGATATCCTGCGTATAGATTGTAAACACCACCCAACTTGCCAAAGGACATTTTCTATGCAGGATAAAGAAATCATAGAACGGATCAAGGCCGGTGAGACGGAGGCCTTCGCCCTTCTGGTTGAAAAATACCATCGGCAGCTTCTCTCCTTCATCTACCGCCTTGTCCGGGACAGCAGTATCACCGAAGATATCGGT
>JAUYSF010000153.1 GCA_030696435.1 Desulfoprunum sp.
AAGGGTGAGCAACAGTTCAAAAGCAGCCTTCATCCACCTTGTCGCACATCTCCGAAAAAAAGACTTCCAACTTATTGACTGCCAGATGACCACCCGCCACCTCTTGCACTTTGGCGCAAGAGAAGTCTCGGGGCGGCAATTTACCGATCTCCTGCAGAAATATATTCACACAACATCTCCCAACGGAACTTGGAAAAATGACCCAAAAAACTCAGTTTGAAACATGTGCAGGCTGCGGCCTGAAAAAGAAACTCACAAGGCTGGAAGATCATGCGGTCTGCTCGGATTGCCATACTACAATCAAAAATCTCCAGAGCAATCCAGATTCTCTTGCCAGGATCCTGGAAATAACCGGCATCAACAAGGCAGAGAAAGAAGACGCCACTACAAGGCTTACACCTGAAAAAAACCAGGAACTTCCTGATGTTCTCGATGCAGTGCGTTACAGGACAACAGACAGAGACCGAAACACCTGGTATGTTTCCGTAAGTGAACTCGAAGGCAACCCGGTTGAAATATTCGCCTCAACCGCATTTGACCGTGATCATCACCTGCAATCCCGGATTTCTAATCTGACGACCATCACCCGACTGATCTCCCTCATCCTTCGCCATGTCTTCCTGGGAGAAGTCCTCACCCTGGAAAAGACCCTGACGCAACTGCACAGGAGCTCACGACAGAAGAACGATCTCCCGGATATGCTCACCCACGTGTTGAGTAACTACGCAGACAAACACCAACCGGCATTCGACAGAGAGACCGATGCACCATGACACAAACATCAGGATGGCAGCTCAACATTCCAGATAGAATTCGTAAGGGATGAGCGATTTGTCAAAATACCTCAGGACACGGGCAAGGACATAGAGATCCGGCACAGTGAACCTCAGTTGCCAGGAAGGCTGCAGCGATGAATAACTGGAAAGCACCTTGAGATCGACCATTTCCAGCTCATCCGGAACATTCTGCAGAGCCTGCATTACCTCCGGCCTCGAGGCCTTGAGGATATGCAGGGTCTGCTGTTTTAGAACCTGCGTCTCTCTCGTTTTCCAGATTACATTTACCGCATCATCACGCTGAAACTTGATCTCATGGAGTCGGGTGCATTTCTTGTGATGCACCGAAAGCCCTTTCTCGGTGAGCAAAGCACAATTATCCTTGGCTGTTGGGTTGGGTTTACAGCAGGAGGAAAGCTTGACCGAAACTTGGTCCAAAGTAGTCAGCTCGATTCTATTGAAAGCCCCGGTCGGGGTGACCAGCGGCGACACCCCACCGAAAAGGTCGTCGATGATTCGCCCGATGACCTCCCGGAGCCTTGCCCGCCCTTCACCGATCCGAACATATAATTCTTCAATACTTTCCAGGGAAAAACGCCCTAGCAGCTTCTGCAAGCCCTCACCGCTGAGAATGTCAAAAGGAACTCCATAACGCAGCATCTCCTGGCGCAACAGCGAATGCCCAACATCCTGCGACACATTTCTCCGCCGAACCCGAAAGCCTTTCGCCAATTCAGCCCGGGTGCGGGGGGTCTTACAGGAGTTGAGAATCTGTGGATCAAAATGCACAGGTTTGTCAGCCCGGATGACTCTGACCATATCCCCATCCCTCAGAATATGGTCAGGCGGCACCCGCTTGTTTCTGATCATCGCGCCAAGACAGCTGTTGCCGATCTGGGTATGAACCCGGAAGGCAAAATCGAGGACAGTTGAACGAAAGGGCAGACAAACCAGGTCACCCTGGGGCGTATAGGTGTAGATTTCCTTTTTACCACTTGCCGCGATGAGGTCTCGGTAGGACAATGAATCGTCGAAACTGAGGACATCAAACATCTCCTGAATTTCGCGAATGAACTGACCCTGTTTCCCTGCCTTGGAACTCCAATTCCTGAACAGGCCTTTCTGGGCCCGACGGGCCATTTCGCGGGTACGTATCTTAAAGAGCAATTTCTGCCCCTTGATGATCGCCCGGGCATGCAGGCCTTGATATCCGGTAGGTTTTGGGTTGGATATGAAGTCGCGAATAGTCCTGGGAATGGGTTTGAAGGTCTGACTGACAACCCCCAGCGCCTGATAGCAGGCCTGGACATCGTCCACCACAATCAGGATCTCCATGGGGGTGTCAATTCGTTTCAGGAGAAGTCGGTTGCTTATATCGTAATAGGCCCACAGTTCCTTGACCCTTACCGCCACCTCGCAGGCGACTTTATATATCAGCGCCTCCCCCTTGAATTGCTGAACTATCTCCTCGCCTATCGGATCCTGAATGAGCTGCCGTATATAGCCCTTGAGCTTGGCTCCCTGTTTGGGGAATTTATACGACAGGGCCAGATTGTACATCTCGCGCTTCACGTTGAACAGACCGAAGACTGTGGCCAACGGGGCATAGATATCGAGCGTCTCTTCGGCAATCCTCTGGCGTTTTCTCTCAGGCAAAGCCCTCAGAGTCCGCAGGTTGTGCAGACGGTCGGCCAGCTTGACCAGCATTACCTCGGGCCTGAGCGCTGCACCCGAAAAGATCTTGCGATGGGTGCGTTTGTGATCCAGCTGATTGTCACCGGAAACGTGGGTAACCTTGGTACAGCCCTCAACGATAGCCTGAACATATCCACCGAATTTCTTACCGACCACCTCGGCCGTCACCTCCTCAACATCCTCAACGGTATCATGCAGGAGGGCTGCAGCAAGTATCTCGGGATTGATGATATCCATCTCCTCGGCAAGGATCTTCGCCACCGAACACGGATGCAGGATATAGGCATCACCGGATTTTCGCCACTGGTCATAATGAGCCTCGGCTGCAAAATCCAGCGCCTCCCAGAAAACCGACTCACCGGAGGAACCTGCAAGGAGTGTCCGCATCTGGTTGCGGTAGGCCTCAAGATCAAAGGGGATACGTTGCATATTCTCCTGTTTTTCAAGATGGATAAGCAAGACAAGGCAAGAGGCATTTCTGTCCCTTGCCGATCTTATTACTTTGCCAGTCTTCCACCCTATGCTACACTGAAAAGGTCAGGAGAGCTTATTCTCTCCCATTCTTACAATAGTCTAACAAACTTCCAATAGAGGTGAAATAAAAAACACCCATGCCAAAGAAAAGACTCCCCCGAAAGGCCCATTTTCACAGCCCCAGACACGGTGATAAGCATAAGGACCCACAGTCCGTTGAATCCTGCGAAAACGATATTCTCGCTTTTCTTTACCAGAGCATGCCCCCTGTCTCTATCGATGATATCACCAGGGAGCTCGCAGCAAAAAACTCGGAAAAAAAGACTATCGAGAGAAGTATCGACTCTTTACTGCAGGAAAATATTGTCAGAAAATCCGGCAAGCGGCTGTTCACCTTTAGTAACAATGCTCTCATCTATCAGGGTATCCTGGAACAGAATCCACGCGGATTCGGTTTTGTCTCACACCGAACCAGCGCAATTGAGGCTCCAGTCTTGAGCCGGGACCCCTTCATTCCCGCATCCCGGTTGAAATCGGCCCATCAGGGCGACACGGTTCTGATCCGGGTGCAGCGAGTCCGCAGTGACGACCGCCCTGAGGCCTCGGTGATCAAGATTCTTGCCCGCGGAACCGAAAGGCTCGCTGGTTTTTTTTCGCAGGATACAAAAGGAGGCAAGGTCATTCCCGAGGATCTTCGCTATTCTTTCACCGTCCTTGTCGATGCGAGTTCCCATCCTGAAATCCGCAACGGCGATGCCGTCATTGTCAAAATCGGCGACAGCGACCAATCTGCCCGTACCGTTAAGGGTGAGATTGTTGAGGTCCTCGGCTCACCAGATAATATCGATGTGCAGATGCGCATGGTCATTGAAAAGTTCAGCCTACCCCATATCTTCAGCCCTCAGGCCGAACAGGAGGCTGCAGCACTGCCCGAAGACATCATAGCGGAAGAAGGCCGAGAAGACCTGCGGGAGATCCTCCATGTCACGATTGACGGTGAGACCGCCAAAGATTTTGATGATGCAGTAGCGGTCATCAAGACGAAAAAGGGCTTCCGCTTGTATGTCTCCATCGCCGATGTAAGTCATTTTGTCTCTCCCGGATCGGCCCTGGACCGAGATGCCTACGAACGCGGAACATCGATTTACTTTCCCGGCCGAGTCATCCCCATGCTTCCGGAAAAACTCTCTAATAATCTCTGCAGCCTGGTTCCAGACCGTGACCGACTAACCCTGACTGCCATTCTCGATTTTGACCGTGCAGGTACCCTTCTGCATAAACGCTTTAGCCGTTCTATCATCTGCAGCCGTCAGCGCTTCACCTATACAATGGTCCGAAAGATCCTGGTCGACCAAGACACAGAAACACGCAATGCCCACAAATCATTTCTCACGCCCCTCAAATGGGCTGGAGAACTGGCTGAAGCCCTGCAGAAGATGCGGCGAAACCGAGGGGCCTTGGGTTTCACCCTGCCGGAAGCGGAAATAGGCCTTGATGAGGACGGGCGGATCCAATCGATCAAACGGGCAGAACGCAACTTTGCCCACCAGATGATCGAGGAATTCATGCTGGCGGCTAATGAGGCAGTAGCAACGGCTTTCACAGAGCAGAACAGAAAAAGTCTGTATCGTATCCACGAACGGCCAGCCCCCGAAAAAGTACGAGAATTCAGCATTTTTGCTAAAAGTCTCGGCCTGCATCTCCCTGAAGTTGAAAACAGCCCCCATTGGTTCGCCAAAGTTCTGGATCTCTGCAAGGGTAGCCCGAAAGAGTATATCGTCAACAACCTGCTGCTCAGAACAATGCAACAGGCCCGCTACTCTCCAGAGAATGTCGGCCACTTTGGACTGGCGGCTACCGACTACACCCACTTCACCTCCCCCATCAGGCGTTACCCTGACCTCATGGTCCACCGTGAGCTCTGTAAAATGTGCACATTGGACCCGCAAAAAACTCCTGATCGAGAAAAACAGTTGCCACTCAAAGACGCCGGCGATTTTCTCTCCGGTCGTGAGCGAGCGGCAGTCAATGCCGAACGAGAAATGAATGACAGGCTCAAGCTCCTATATATGGAAAACCACATCGGCGAGACTTTTGATGCCATCATCTCCGGAGTCAACGACTCGGTATTCTTCGTTGAGTTACTGGATTTATTCATCAGTGGTTCCGTCGCCCTTGAGGACCTGAAAGGCGATTATTTTTTCTATGATGCGCGACACCACCGCCTTACAGGTGAAATAAGCAGACAGGTTTTTCAGTTGGGAGATACCCTGAAGGTCACCGTAAAAAATGTCGACAGGGGAAGAAACCGAATCTCTTTCAAGCCTTTTACAGACAAGGGAAACTGAATGACATGGCAAAAACAATCCCAAAAAAACAGGCAATAGCGCTGCTGCATCTTTTTGTTCCTTGACGACACCTGACATTTCGCATAGATAATGCAGATGCAATCAATAACAAAAACTAAAACATATCAGGCAACTCGCAGTTATTATGAAGGAGAAGTCTCATGGAAGATACCAACTGGATCGTATTATTCTTCGGCAGTCCATTTGCCAAAGGCCTGACTCTCGGTCTTGTCCTTTGTCTTGTTATATATATCCGCGGTTTTTTAAGAAGGCGGGAACTGGCCAAAGAGGTGGAACGTCTCAGAGGTCACCTGCATACCAAACTCGAAATTGATTCCGCAGACAACGAACGAAGAAAAAATGAACTCAACAACCTCAGGCAGGAACGTGACAATCTGAGAATTACCGTGCAGTCGCTCAATCAAAAACCCGGACGTAAGGAAATCCGGCAGTATTTTATCTACCAAACAGCTCTCGACATCATGTTCGAGAAGGCCCCCGGTTTCGCTCCGGCTTGGCAGATAACCCTTAAAGAGGCAGAAAGTCTTTTTGAGAAATCGGAAAGGGGAGTGGTCCCGCTGCTCAAACGTCTCATGCCGACCACACCCGACAGGCAGGCCGAAGAGTATGAAAAAATCAGCAGGCTCTCCATAACCGACACTAGCAGATAGAATCAGGCGGAACACACCCCTTCAATTCAAAAAAATGTAGCATTCCAACGATATTTTATTTTTACAAGAGATCATCCGTTCATTCTAGATGAGAATCTCTTGTTGTTCAGGTTCGTCTTTGGGCGAATGTTTTTTTGTCCTAAAATGAACTGATTATAAATCATTATGCCTATAGATACCTCACTGCTCGATCATTTTGCCATTGTCCTTGTCCATCCCAAATTCCCTGAAAATATCGGCGCGGCGGCCCGGATTGCCTGGAATATGGGAATCACCCGCCTCATTGTTGTCCGCGAGACCATGCCAGACCATGAGACCATGGCTAAGATGGCCACCCATAAAGCTGCTCATCTCATCGAAAATCTGGAGATACATGCCCATCTCAAGGATGCCTTGGCCACCTTTAACATCGTTGTCGGCACAACCGCCCGCAGAGGACGACAGCGCATTCTCGAAAAAACTCCACGAGATGTCGTGGAAGAACTTATGCCGCAGATCGCCAGCAATCAAATTGCCTTCATATTCGGCCCAGAAAACTGTGGCCTGACTAATGACGAGCTGAAATACTGCCAGATGACCTCCGCCATCCCAACTGCTGATTTTTCCTCGCTCAACCTGGCCCAGGCCGTGGCTATCCATTGTTATGAGTTGCATTACGGTCTCATTCACGCCCAGAAAGACATGAAACCCGTTCCTCAGTATGCCTCCTCATTTGAGCTCGAGGGGATGTACACCCATATTGAGGATGCATTATTACGGATCAACTTTCTGCAGGAAAAAAGCCACGTCTATTGGATGAACAACATCCGCCAGTTCCTTGGCAGAATCCACCTCTCCTCAAAAGAGACGAACATAATCAGAGGAATCTGTAGGCAATTCCTCTGGCACCAATCCTCTGTTACCGAAAAATCCTCAAAAGAAGGCAACACCACATGACAAAAGCAGGACCAGTCCTGGTGAATGTTCCCTCAAATAAATTTTACCCCCCTCACATCGATGAATCCCAGGCATTATTCCGCACCCACCTCATAACTGCGCGATTGCCCCAAAAGATAACCACCAAAAAACTTATCGTCATCGAGGCCCAAGCCGGGCAGGGAAAAACGACACTGGCCTCACAGTTTCTTGACTTCAACAAGTTTGATTATATCTGGTATCAAATTGGCATAGAGGACTCAGACCCCTTCTTCGTCCTCTCCTCTCTCCTGCTCAATCTGAGCAACAAATTTCCTGCCTTCAGCTCATCACAACTCGACTCAATTCTCAAGGAAGGCCAGGTTGGGCCACTTGACATCCAGAGATGTGCCAACCTCTTCCTCCAAAATATTGACGCCTGCTTTTCCCATGATATCTGTATTGTTTTTGATGATATCCATCTGATTTCCAACAACACCTTGACCAACAGTTTCCTTGAATACCTTCTCGAAACCTCTCCCCCGAAGCTCCATTTTCTCCTTATCAGTCGACATCCGCTCGAATTGAAATGTAAAATTTTGCGCAATAGTCAGGCCATCTGTTACCTTAAGACAGAGGACTTGGCACTCACGCATCTGGAGATAGAGACCCTTTTCAACACCATCTTGCATCAAGAAATCAGCAGAAAGGAGGCCGAGGAAATACACCGGATAACCAATGGTTGGATAATGGGAATCATCCTGGCAAGCCATCCCATCTCCGGAAGAGGCAAATTCTGGCAGTCTGCCGTCAGCCCAGCCCCTTCTTCCTCTCCTCATCAAGGCCATATGCTTGAATATTTTCAGGATGAAATTTTTGATCAAATCCCGGAAACACATCACATCCCCTTTCTGAAACTTGCCCTACTCGGCGAGATACCTGTCGATCTCGCTCAAGCAATCACCAACATTCAAGATATTGAGACCATCTTGAGCAAAATGGCCCAGAGCAATTTTTTTGTCTACCAACTAGACAACCATCAGCGCATCTTCCGTTTCCACCATTTTTTTCAGGAATTTTTACAACTGCAGGCAAAAACCAAGCACCCCCAGACGGATATCGATCATATCCATATCTGTGAAGCAGAGTACTATTTGCAAAGAAAAGTGATCGACAAGGCCATGCTATGCTACAAAGAGGCTGGCGATTACAAAACAATGGAGAAAATATTGAAAGAAAAGGGCATGGATCTCATAGCCCGCAACAAGAGGCTCGCCATCCTCGCCCTTCTCCAATCCATCCCGGAGACCACACTTTTCGAATACAACTGGCTTACCCTCTACACCGGTCTTTTGCAGATTGACTACATCCCACAAACCACATTGCCATTTTTTGATACCGCTCGAGTAGGTTTTAGAAAAACAGGTGAAGAAATCGGTGAAATCATCTCACTTTCCCTGACCATTTATTACCACTATGTGGTTTCAGGTTGCTTTTATCTCGGAGCATAGGTTCTGACTCGCACAGAGGAACTCCTGCGAAAAAACGAGGCGACCCTTCCCGTACATGTTAAGATCATGGCGTCAAGCAATCTGGCGTTTGGACTGTGCTTTTTTAATGCCAAAGTCAATGAAGCCAGAACCTATATCGCCATGGCCGCAACTCTCGCAG
>JAUYSF010000281.1 GCA_030696435.1 Desulfoprunum sp.
CTGATTGTGTCGAGCGGCTATTCAAATGATCCGATCATGTCTGACTACAGTACCTATGGCTTTATTGGCGCTATAGCAAAACCATATTCAATGACGGAATTTGGCCAACTGCTGAACTCAGTGTTGGCTGTGCAAGAGAAAAAACTTTGATCACTCTCTTCATTTCAGATACCCTTCTGATGTTGATTCTATGCCCCGCAAAGGTCAGCTTCCTTCAATGATTCTGCGAATGGTTTTGGCCATATTCCTGGCATCATACGGTTTCATGACAACATCGCGAATCCCGATTGCCCTGGCCTGTTCAAGTATATTATTCCCGCAAAAACCGGTATAGAGAATAATAGGGATGTCCGGTCTGATGGCTACCACTTTTCCGGCGAGTTCCAGCCCGGTAAGTCCCGGCATAGTCATGTCCGTGATGAGCAGATCGAATGCCGTTGGTTGGGCCCGGAAGGTTTCCAGGGCCTCACGACTGCTGGTTGTCACGGAAACGCTGTAGCCGAGTGATTCCAGCATCTCCCTCCCTATGTCAACCAGCATTTCCTCATCGTCAACAAACAATATGCGCTCGTTTCCTCCGACCATGCGTTTGTCTTCCCCAACTTCCTGCGCGATTGCATCCTCCATCCTTGGCAGGAAGATGGTGAAAGTGGTCCCTTCTCCCGGCTCACTGTAGGCAGTAATGACGCCGCCATGATTTTTTACGATACCATGCACCACCGCAAGCCCCAATCCGGTACCTTCGCCCTTTGGCTTGGTGGTAAAGTACGGATCGAAGATCTGCTCCATGGTCGCCGCATCCATGCCGTGCCCGGTATCGCTCACCTTCAGGCTCACATAGTGGCCGGTGTGCAGGCCGTGATATCTGCCGACCAGAGCAGCATCTGCCTCAAAGGTTGACAGGCTTATACCAAGCACCCCGCCATGGGCGCGCATGGCATGCGCCGCGTTGACACAGAGGTTCATCAACACCTGATGGATCTGCGTTTCATCGGCGAGGACAACACATTCCTGCTTTGCACAAGCAATCTCCTGCCTGATTTCGATGGTAGTGGGCAATGACGAACGCATCAGTTTGTGCACCTCTTCAACGATGCGGTCAATCTGCACCGGTCTCCGTTCATGCTCGGTCTGACGACTGAAGGTGAGGATCTGCTTTACCAGGTCCGCGGCCCGCTCACTTGCCTGGAGTATCTGATCCAACTGGGGCAAAAACGGACTTTCGCTCGGAATCTTATACATCAGGAGTTGGGTGTAGCCCATGATCGCCGTAAGAATGTTGTTAAAATCATGGGCAATGCCTCCGGCCAGGGTGCCGATGGCCTCCATCTTCTGCGCCTGGCGCAACTGGCGTTCCAGTTTGATTTCATTAGTGATATCGTGTTGAATGCCGATAAAATTGATTATTTTACCCGACTCGTCCCGAAATGGTGAGCCTGTCGCATCCACCTCGTAGAGTGATCCATCCTTCTTCCTGTTGGTAACACGTCCTGACCAGATCTCACCCCCGAACAGTGTCTTACGAACATTCCTGTAGAATTCGTCGCCATGGATATTGCTCTTGAGAATATTTGTTCGCTGGCCGATAATCTCGTTTTTGTTATAGCCGGTAATACGTTCGAAAGCCGGGTTGGCATACTGGATGACCCAGTTCGTGTCGGTAAGAATAATTCCTTCTGCGGCCTGATCGATAATCATTGCCAAACGCGCGATCTCCTCTTCGTTACGCTTGCGATCGGTCACATCGCGAATAGCCTCGATTGCGCCGGCAACATTTCCCCTCTCATCATACAAGGGCGCGGCAATCCCTGACAAGGTACGCGGCTCTCCGTTCAACAGCAGCTTTGCTTCAGCCAGGAGGGTGTTTCCCTTTCTCTCCACAGTCAGATAATTTTTTTCAATTTCTTCATCAGATACGGACACCAGGTCGATCAGCAGGGGCCTGCGCTCACCGTAAAATGGCAAGGCATATTCATACCCTGTTGTGCCGATCATCCTGTCTGCTGCAATCCCACTCATTACCTCAATGGCACGGTTCCAGGCAATCACCTTGCCGTCACGATCAATGGCAAAGGTTGCATCAGGCAGAAAATCAAAAATACCGGCCAACCTCTTCTCCGATTTTCTCAGTGCCTCCTCTGCTTTTTTTCGCTCCTGATTTTCCCGTTGCACGTCGGCAAACAACAGGGAATTTTCCAACGAAATGGCGGTCTGTGCGGCCAGTAGCTCCAAAACCGCAATCCTGTCCTTGGTAAAAACGCCCCGGGCAAGGTTGTTTTCCAGATACAAGATGCCAATCAGGGTAGATTGCCTGAGAATGGGCAGGCACAAGACGGAAAGAGGCTGTTCGTGGACGATATACGCATCGGCGGAAAACAGGTTGTTGGCCGATGCGTCCTCCAGAATGATATTCTCTCGTGTCCGCTGGACATAGTTGATCATGGAGAGCGGAATCAGGGCGGACGACAGCGGCGCGGACTCCTTTAAGACGAGGATGTTCTCGCCAGTCACACGGGCCGTGGCGGCAATTGAGAGTTGATCTCCCTGGGCCAGGATGAGACTGCCCCGCTCTGCCCCGGCATTCTCCAGGACAATGCGCATCAGCGTATCAAGCAGGCCGGGCAGGTGGATATTGCCGGAGATGGCCTGTGATGCCTTGACCAGCGTTATCGCGTCCAGTTGGCCGAAAGAAACGCCATTTGCGGGGCTTGTGCTGATGCGCACCGCCTCAATCAGCGGGGGGGATTGCCGGTCGAGTTGCTGCACCTTGGCCGTCGCGCCCCAGCGCTCGTAAGCGCTACGGGCCTCCCTCCGATAGGCATCAGCAACAGTTTCCAGGCCACGCTGCCGGTAATAGCGGGAGGCAAGCTCATTGGCGATGCCCTGGTCCTGGACGAAATCGCCTTCGCCCGCAGATCGGATGGCCTGCTCGTAGAGCTGTTCCGCAGCCGGTTCCCTGCCATCCAGACGGGCCAGTTCGGCCTCCACGAGCAGGTAGAGATGCGTAAAGTTGGCGGCACAATTGTCTCTCCATATCCGCATCTGCTGCTGATTTGTCCGGATCGTCGCCAGAGAGAGGTCTTTTCCCCCGTCCGGAGTACGCTCGTACAGTGCGGCCAGGATCAGGGAATGGTAGAAATTAAGTGCGGCAACCGAGATTGAACTGGAATAGAATCCACCGAGTTCCTGGGCCATCAGGACGGCCTCCAGCGCCTCCTCCATCTCGCCGTACAGATAATGAACCTGCGCCTTCACCACCGCATAGCGCCCTTTTGCGCCGAAACTGCGGTGCTCCCGGCAGTCACTGAGATAGTGTTCTTCGTCGATGTACTCGGGGTGACCGTTCGCCGGATTGAGCATCGAAAGTGCCAACTGGAGTCCCAGCAGGGTATCGGTTCCCCACTGGTTTCTGGTTTTCCGGGTAAAGAACAGCAGGTTTGGAATCTCTTGCTGGATCTGATCCAGCTGTACACCTCGATAGAATGGCTGAAAAAGTTTATAGGCAAAGATGTATCCGGTCCATTGCATCTCACCCGACGCCAGACCAGCCTGCATGCCCTCATTAAGGGTCTCGTCCGCCCATTTCAGATGTCTGACCCAATGGTTCAGATAGTGGCCGATCATAAAACAGGCCTGACACTTCTGTGCCGGCGCTTTAAAGCGTTCACTGAGTCTCAAGGA
>JAUYSF010000336.1 GCA_030696435.1 Desulfoprunum sp.
CTCATGCACAGTATACACCAATATCAGCGGAGGACAAATCTGATGCTCTGGCACAGCTGCGAGAAGGCACCTTGTAATTCAATCTGGCCAAGATTATTCTTTAATCGAGAAAAAGTGATTGCAAAAAGTCATAGTATGAGACAGGCTATCCGCAACACCCTTTCTAGATCTTAAGAACTCGCCAAGGCAGGAAATCGTTTGTCCATGGTGCCTGCCCTTCAGATGTTAAGCTGCAGTTCAGAACCAAAAGGGGGCTTGCCATGCCAAAGACACGAATGTACAGCGTCGTCAACAATCGCCTTCATTTTCAATGTCCCTTCTGTCAATCAAAAAAATTGATTGCCCTTCCCCCGGACAAACGCAGAAAAAGCATCCGCTGCCTTAATTGCGGAGAACTCTCGCATTGCCTGTTCAACCGGCGCATCACACCGCGACAATCGCAGACCGGCAAAGCCGTGATGATCTTCTCCAACGGCAGGGAACTGCCGATCGACCTGTACGATATCTCACCAGGCGGCGTGGGTTTCGACATCACCAGCGGCAGTGCCGGGGTATCCGTCAAGCAGGAAGTCAAGCTCAAGTGTACCTGGAATCCTCGCCTGCTGGACCAGGGTAGGTTTGTGATCAGAAGCGTGAAAGGGCGGCGGGTCGGCGTGCAGACTACTGAAAAGAAATTCAGTTAGGGGCGGACATAACCTCATATTCATTACTCCATCGGCAGCCACCGCGTACGTGTATGTCTTGGCATATGCTTTCTGTTGATCGGAGTTCCGTTTGATTTACGACAAAAACATGAGGCTGACTTAATGAAAATATTTGCTGTATCTCTTTTTTTTGCGCTAAAGAGAAGTCTTCAATCTTTCGAGTTGAGTTTTCGCGATACTAAAGACCTTGCAATCAACAATCCCAATCACTAAATTCACCTAATTTTATGAAAAATCGTGCTCTATCAGCGACACCGATCTTGGAATGTGAGCGTAAATTATATGAAATGGCAGTTGCAGAAGGACATTTCACTTCCGTTGATAACATTGCCAGCTACACCGATTCTTTATTCAAGTGGGTGAATTTTGCTGATCTGACGGTCCTGGATATTGGCGCCGGAAGAGGTTTTTTTAGTTTAGCGGCAGCCTGCCGGGGGGCGCGAACCGTTATCTCTCTTGAGCCAGAGGCAGATGGCAGCACAACAGGTGTATCTCACGTCTTCGAAAGATTCCGGGAACGACTCAAGCTGGACAATGTTGTATTGCAACCCTGTTCATTGTCTGAATTCGAACCCGGAAACCAGCGCTTCGATGTGGTTCTTTTACATCATTCCATCAACCACTTAAACGAAGATGCCTGTATGCAACTGCGAAGTAATCCGCAGGCCTATGCAGATTATCTGGCAATATTTCAGAAGATTCATGCATTGTCCAACCCAAATGCGCATCTGATTGTCAGCGACTGCGCCCGATTAAATCTCTACCCGCTGCTTGGTTTACATAATCGCTATGTACCCACTATCGAGTGGCATAAGCACCAAGATCCCCTTACCTGGTCGAAACTCTTGCGACGTTGTGGGTTTGACGATCCAGTTATTCGCTGGGATCGTTTCGGTCGCTATCCGATGAATCGCTTCACTGCCTTCTTCTTTACAAGCTTATTCTGCCTGACCATGAAGAGGATATAGTTTAGGAAATATCGCTTCCCAGGGGCAAAATAAGGTCACTCTTCGATACCTCACCAAGCGGTGTGGGTTTCGACATCACCAGTCGCAAGTGCCGAGATCTCCATCAAGCAGGAAATCATGCTCAAGTCTGCCTGGAATCCCCGCCTGCTAGACCAAGTCTGATTTGCGATCAGAAGAGTGAAAAGGCGGCGGGGTCGGCTGCAGTCTACTGAAAAGAAATTCAGCTAATTCTAAGTTGCATTCATAACAATACTAATTTAGCATACTGCCATGAACATTACCAGGAGGTAACGACATGGCAAGAACTGCACGATACGAAGAGGGTGAATTAAAGGCGGCCCTGCAAATGGTTTCTGAAGCGGCTACAATCCGAGAACTACGGCAAGGGCAAGCTGTCTTGCTCCCCGCACTTACTGGAGCTACGCTGGACACGACAGCAGAGATACTGGGTTTAAGCCGCGACCGAGTTTGCGTCCTTCGGCGACAATTTGGCGAATTAATCAAGTCTCCATCAAAAATGATTGAGGAGCGACGAGGTGGCCGCCGCCGAGAGTTGATGAGTATTGAAGAGGAAAAAGAGTTTTTGGCACCTTGGGTTGAAAAGGCAGCAACTGGGAGCGTTCTCGTAGTGCCGCCCATCCACTTGGCATTCCAGGAACGGGTGGGGCACGAAGTTCCGAAATCGACAATATATCGTTTGCTGGCCAGACACGGATGGCGAAAAGTAACGCCGGACACCAGGCATCCCAAGGTTGATGTTGCCGCGCAAGAGGATTTTAAAAAAAATTCTCCGAGATTATCACGAAAGAGATGACTGGAAGAGACAAACCTCTTTTGCTGCTGTTTCAGGACGAGGCAAGGTTTGGCCGGATGAGTGATCCGGCTCGCTGCTGGGCTCCTGCGCCAATCCGCCCAACGGTAGGGTTGGCACTGATACGTGAGTTTCGATATTTTTATGCAGCCATCGGACCACAAGAAGGAACCCTGCATTGGCTGGTCACCGAAAAGATGAACACCGAAAACATGTCCATGTTTCTCAAACAGATAGAGGAAGCCCATACTGATCGGCATGGTTATGGTTGTTGATGGTGCCAGTTCTCATCGTGCAAAAGCTCTTGAAGTTCCTGATAATATGTCTTTAATCCGACTACCACCTTACTCGCCGGAACTCAATCCAACCGAAATACTATGGCATGAGTTGCGTGAAAAACGGTGTGCCAATCGCGTGTTCGAGTCGCTTGATGCGGTATGTAGCGAAGTTAAGCCGGCCTTCAACATTTTGCCTCTCTTCCAGCGGCTGTAGCGCGGCTAAGTGGTTGGCCATGGATCGTTAATAGTATTATTTAGAATGCAACTTGGAATAAGTACCGTGCATTCCCCGACAAAGAGTCTTTTAGAGGTGCCTCTGTTTTCAGATAAAAGCCAAGAGCAGACCTGCTCCCTCAGCCTCCTTCATCTTGCCCCCTTCCTGTCACCTCACCCCAAAACAAAAAGCTCCGGCGAGGGGCCATATATGGCCATTGGTTACATATGGCCCTGTTTCTATGGTTGATCAACAGAACCCAGCAGGTGTTTAAATAGATAATTATTATTAATAATTAAGATATTGGTCAACGCGAGGCCAGCGTTAATAACCTGGCACAAGAATTGCTTTATTGAAGAGTAGCGAATAATGGCATAGCGATTCTCCAATGATGCCTCATCCACATTATCGGCGTATCAGATTTCTATGAGAAAAGATGATAAGGGATTGAAAGATGTAATCCAGCCGATCATGCAGGTTTAAGGTGTTGGGAAATTTAATATTCCAGCACAAATACATAATATCTTCACGCTCAATAAAGGGTGTGAAAAAAAATTAATGGATGAAGGAGAATATATGAGCACTTACACGCTGACTTCCGTTGGGGACAATAAAACTGGAACTTCGGGGAACGACATTTTTAATGGAACATATAATGCTGCGGTAACAGATACGTTTGCTGCTAACGACTTCCTGAATGGTGGCGCAGGTAGAGATACGCTGCATATTGATCATCTTCTGGATGTTGCTATCACACCGCCCGATAACCTTTGGACTCATATTAGCAATATTGAAAAGCTTGAAATCAATACAACTGGCAATGGCGCACAAACCATTACCACAGGGGCTAATTTTCAAGCAGCATTCGCGCCCACAGGTGTAGAACTGACCACTACGACCTCCGGAGCAGGTGCGATTGACGTTACCATGACCTCATTCACTGGGGCGGCAACTCTCAGAACAACATCTACAGATGGTGCGCAGACTATTGTAACTGGTTCAGGTGCTACCAGAGTGACAGCATTATCAGGTGCAGGTGCGTTGACTATTAAAGGTAGGGGGCTTAACACCGCCTTCGCAACCACCACTGGAGCGGGTGCGCAAACCATTGGTGATGGTAGCGGTAATGGTGCACATCTTGCCATGGTGATAGCCGAATCTGCTGCAGGTGCGCAAACCATAACAAGTACCAATACAAGTACTGTTGTAGTGGTAGCAACATCCGATGCCGGCCAACAAAATATTATAACTGGCGCAGGCGCGGATATTATTATGGCGTCAACAACTAACTCCATCAACACAATTGGAACAGGTGCTGGCAATGATACAGTTACCATCTTTGCTACGACTTCGGGTAGCTATACCATCAATGCCGGGGCAGGAAATGACACCGTGACAGGTGGTGCCGGGAATGACACTTTGATTGGTGGTCTCGGCAATGACATTCTGAACGGGGGAGGAGGAAATGATGTTATCAGCGGTGGTGCAGGTAGCGACTGGGCTTATTACGATACAGCGACAGCAGGGCTAAGAGTTAATCTAGGCATAATAACAGCTCAAAATACTGTCCATGCTGGTTTAGATACTCTCGTCAGTATTGAAAATATCTTAGGCAGTAATCACAACGATGGCATTGTTGGCAATGGGGCAAATAATGTATTGATCGGCAGTGATGGCAATGACATCATTGTTGGTGGAGGCGGCAACGATGCTCTCTACGGTGGTAATGGCAATGATGTTTTGCGCGGCGACGCTGGAAATGATGTTATCAGCGGTGGTGCAGGTAATGACTGGGCTTTTTACAATACAGCGACAGCAGGGCTAAGTATTAATCTAGGCATAATAACAGCTCAAAATACCGTCAGTGCAGGATCGGATACACTCGTGAGTATTGAAAATATCTTAGGCAGTAATTACAATGATGTCTTAATTGGCAATGGGGAGAATAATATATTCACCGGCGGTAACGGGAACGATGTTCTTAACGGCGGTGCTGGAAATGATTTTGCATCTTACAATACAGCGGCAGCAGGAGTTAGCGTTAATCTAAGCATAACATCATTTCAAAATACAGTTAGTTCAGGTTCAGATAAACTCGTGAGCATTGAAAACCTGAAAGGCAGTAATTACAACGATGTCTTGATTGGCGATGCCCTCAGTAACGTACTGCTTGGCATTGGTGGAAGTGACGTGCTCTTCGGTGGTGCAGGCAATGACCTCTTGGTTGGAGGAACTGGCTCTGATACCTTTGCTTTTAACACTACTTTGAATGCCGCCACCAACAGGGACTATATTTATGACTTCAATGCTGCGGCTGATACAATTAGGCTTGATCGAACCATCTTCGCCAAACTGACAACGCTCGGGACATTGGCTGCCGGTCTGTTCAGATCATCAGCAACAGGTGTGGCAACGGAGGTCGACGACTATATCCTCTACAACACATCCTCAGGAGCACTCCTGTATGACGCTGACGCGAGTGGTGCTGGTGTTGCAGTCCAGTTCGCCACCCTGACCACCAAACCCACCATTACTAATGCCGATTTCATGGTTGTTGCGTAAGTGATAACGCCAAATATTTGCCCCCTTGAATCCCTCATCTGACGAGTATTCAAGGGGGCTATTTGTCTGCATTTACTCGACCTGATAAGTTTTTCTGCCATGGGTATTTTGGAATCACAATTGCAGTAATTCAATCTTGTTGCCTCGACTCTCCCCCCTCGGAGAAGGAAAAATGGGCTATTATTGGCTTTTATGACGGAGATTTTTCTTCTCCTCCAATTGCACTTCACCGAGGGCAGGTTTAACCCCTTTTCATGACCCCTTTTCACAACAAACTCTGGCAGCTGCTGGCCTTCAGCCGAATCCCCGGCAACGCCGTTTCTTTCTGGATCCGGAAGACCTTGCATTGGTCACGGGGCAACCCCACTCTCTACCAAGAGTCCAAAGACGACCTCTTCGCCTATCTGCACGAAGGCCGCAGCGAGGCAGATGAACGCTCTGCCCATCTCCGGGCTCGTTATCAACTTGATCCACTCGCCCAACTTTCAACCGTGGCCGTGTATCGAAAAAATCTGTATCTGCTTGATACCCTGGAACACGCCACAGAAAGCCTCCAGTTCCCGTCTCTTGAAAACAATGTTGTAAAGGCCCTGGATGTAGGCTCCCAGAATTGGAATTACGTTTTTGCGCTCGAAAGATGGCTGCAATTCCACAACCGGGTAGAGGGAGGAAAGGTACGCCTCAAGGGAATCGAAGTGGACGGCCATGAAATCTATGCCGATTTCCATTCGCGTCAAGACTATGCCAAGGCCTACGTGGATCAAACCGGCAATCCAGAAGTACGTTACGAGATCGGTAATTTCTTAAAAAGCCGGGAGGCAGGATATGATGTCGTTTCCATCTTCTATCCTTTCGTCTTGCGCTACCAACTGCTGCTTTGGGGACTGCCGCTGCGATTCTTCTCGCCGCAAAACATCCTTACTCAGGCAGCCACTTTGACCAGGTCAGGCGGATGGCTCGTGGTCCTTTGCCATACCCTGCGCGAGCACGAATTGTTTCTGGAACTGGGCCGTTCAAGCGGAGCCTATGAACTCCTACGAGAAGGACAGGCATTGAGTAACCTTGTCGATTTCCATGGCAAAGTAAACGATCGCAGATTTTCAATTTGGAAAAAGAATGCGGAAGTTGTATTGAAAGGGTAGCTTCGGAGTAGCGGATCTGGTGGCTCTTCGGTGGAAAGGGCCTTTTTAAGAACCCCAAAGAAAGTGATTTTTTATCACCTGTGAAAGGAGCCTAAAATGCATGGAGATTTAGTACTTAGAAAACAGGTTGAATTAGCGGCATTACAAAGCAGTGATTCCAAAACGCGGCGGTTGTTCATTCTGGCTGATGGAAAAAAGTCATTGGAACAGCTCTATCAGCTTTGTGGTTTTAACGAGGCTCAGGGGGCTTCCATAGTAGAAGCCTTGATGGGGGTGGGCGCTATCGGCGTAGTCGGTAATACGGCCCAAGATCCGGGACAAGGTGTCGTTATCTCCGACGATATTGTTAAAAAAATCGTCGGAGAGATGGCGAACTACGTCGGACCGATAGCAACAATTCTCGTGCAAAGAAACGCACGCTCGGGACAAGTTGTCACTCATGAGGAGCTCAATCAAATTTTTGTTACTCTTGCTGAGAATATCGAAGGAGATGAGGATAAGCAGCAGTTTTTAGCAAAAGTGAGCGGTATTATTTAGAATATATTCCCCAGAGGGAGAAAAGTTTGGCGCATAATGTACAGCACGCAACCGAGCCCCTCTGCCGTTTTACTTTAAAAGACCAACAGAAACCAAATTTTTCAAACAAATTAAAGAAAAGGATAATCAGATGATATTCAATTTTTGGGAAAACCTGCCATTTAAAGTAAAAGCTCTTTCTTTGGTGATCGTGCTTGCATCGTTTACGGTGATTACCGGTATCAGATACCACCTGTTAATTGAAAGAATGCGTGATGTGAGCGTAACCCAAAGCACAAAGGCAATGTTGACTGGCCATAAAAATGAGATAAAACATATAGTTGACATGATGGCAGTAACATTGGCATCCGCAGTGAAAGGAATCGACGATGAAAATCAGATCCACACTATTTTTAAACAATTGATTCAAGATGCTCGCTATCTTCCGGACCGATCCGGCTATATGTTTATCTATAAAAAAGGAGGCACGGTATTTGTCCTGCCGACACAGCCACAATTGGAAGGAAAAAATATTTCCGATCTCAAGGATGCGAATGGCAAATTGCTTATCAAGGAACTTGATGAAGTTGCTCAGGCTGGAGGCGGGTATGTTGACTACCTTTGGGAAAAACCTAATCAGGGAGTACAGCCGAAGCTTTCTTATGCCCGCATGATGCCGGGAGATCTCTATTGGATTGGTACCGGTATCTACATTGATGACATCGAGAAAGAAGAGAAAATGATCCTAACGAGTACAAACCAGCTTACTAATTCTTTTCTTAGGACCCTTTATATCGTGCTTGGTGCTGCAGCGCTATTTCTGGCCTTACCGCTCACCATATTAATGATCAGAAGCATATTGACACCGGTGCGTACTTTAACCGCTGCAGCAGACGAATTCAGTCGAGGCAGAATGGATATCGAAATTCCCTACACCGAAAGAAAAGACGAGATTGGCCAGCTGGCCATGGCCCTCAAACGACTCGGCATGAGCGTCAAGGTCGCAA
>JAUYSF010000347.1 GCA_030696435.1 Desulfoprunum sp.
GGGATGCCTAAGCCGCCGCCTATATTGATGAATTCAAAGGTTATATCGAGCTCTTCGGCGATGAATTCGGCGAGTTTCAGCAGCATCTCGGCGGTATGCACCATATACTCATGGTGCAGTTCGTTTGAGGCGAGCATGGTATGCAGGCCGAAACGCCTAGCGCCCCGCGCCTTGGCCTGGCGATAAGCATCGACGATTTGGTCGTGGCTCACCCCGTATTTCGACTCGACCGGGTTGCCGATGATATCGTTGCCGACGCGGCGCGGTCCGGGGTTATAGCGAAAGCAGATGAGTTCCGGCATTACCGGAACCTTGGCGATGAGAGAAATATCGTCGAGATTGAGGATACAGCCGCCAGCTGCTGCCGCCTCGACAAACTCTTCGTGGCTGGTGTTGTTGGAGGTGTACATGATATCCTCACCCCGACAGCCCACTCCCCGACTGAGGAGGAGTTCGGAGATGGAACTGCAGTCAAAGCCGAAACCCATGCTGCCGATTATCTCAAGGATCTTTGGGTTGGGCAGGGCCTTGACCGCGTAGTATTCACGGAATCGCTCAATGCCGGAAAAGGCTGCCTGCAACCGCCGGCCGGTCTCTCTCATGCCGGCTTCATCGTAGATATGGAACGGGGTTCCGAAGTGCTCGACAATCCGGGGGAGTGCCGGGAGAAGACGATTTTTAAAGGATTCGGACATGGGCATGGTCGGTATCTCTTCTGGTTTAAGGGATGGGGATACGGGCTGTTTCTTTATACGTGGCAAGAACCGGAGCCGTCTTGGTGGAAATGACTCCTTCGATACCGGCAACCTGAGAGCGCAGGAGCTTGCCCAGTTCGACGGTGTCTGCCGCTCTGATTTTGATGAGATAGCAGTCTTCGCCGGCGATGTAATGGACCTCTTGGACCTGCGGGATGGCGGCCAGCTGGTGGCCTATTGAGGAGGTGCCAAGGTGCTCACGGACCATGACTTGGACAAAGGCGATCTGGCTGCTGGCAAAACGCTCTGGATTGAGCCGCACCTCATAGCCGTCGATTACCCCCTGCTTTTCCATCTTGCGGATGCGTTCGAGCACTGCAGAGGGGGCCAGTCCAACCTGCCGGGACACTTCCACGTTGGGAATCCTGGCCTTTTCCTGAAGGATCCGCAATATCTCAAGGCTGATATCATCAATCATATTTGTAAATCTCCTTATATGGTGAGAATATTCTCGTATATGTTGGTTGTCAAGAATAATATTCTGCATATTGATGATAATGTAGAACCATAGCGGTTTTTATGCACGATTGGCGATATTGTCTTGATAAGATAGACGGTGGAATTCCCCTCGACCATGCATTACTGTAGAACAGACAAGCAAAAAGGCGTTGTACGGAAGAAATTTCCACAACTGGGGAATCGATCTCGTTCGGATGCGAGACTGTCGATTTTCTTGAGCCAATACGAGAGAACAGGATGAAAACGATACAGGGATGCACGGTTGTACTCGGTGGTGAGGCCGGCCAGGGAGTCCAGTATATCGAAACGGTACTGGTTCGGGTGGCAAAAGACAGTGGTTTCCATGTCTTTGCCACCAAGGAATACATGTCGCGGGTCAGGGGTGGTATCAATACCACCGAGATCAGGCTGCATACCGATCGTCTGCGGGCCCACGTGGATCGAATCGACCTTCTGGTAGCGCTGAAGACCGGGGTTATCGCCCATCTGGGTCGGCGGGTGACGGAGCAGACTCTGATTGTCGGCGAGCAGACGGCTTTGGATGGTGCCGCCGGTTTTGCCATGCCCTTGAGTTCGATTGCCACGGAAATCGGCAATAAAATCTACGCCAACTCGGTGGCTCTGGGGTTTATCTGTGGCCTGCTCAGGCTGGATCGGGCCGTTATGATCCGGCAGATAACCGCGCGATTTTCGGTTAAAGGTGAGGACGTCAGCAAAAGTAACATCCGTGCCGCTGAGAAGGGCTACGGTCTGGGTGAGGATCTCCGGCAAGATCAAAAGATCATCCTGGATCCGGGTCAGGCCCCGGGAGTGGCAGGCGAGTTGCTGATGAGTGGGGCGGATGCCGTGGCCTTGGGTGCTCTGGCGGGCGGCTGTAATGCGGTCTTTGCCTACCCCATGACCCCCGGCACGGGTGTCTTCACCTTGATGGCCCAGTTTTCCCACGACCTCGATATCGTCGTGGAACAGGTGGAGGATGAGATGGGGGTGGTCAATATGGCGCTGGGGGCCTGGTATGCCGGGGCGCGGGCCCTGGTCTCTACTTCGGGTGGTGGCTTTGCCCTGATGACGGAAGGTTTGTCGCTCGCCGGTATGACCGAGACGCCCCTTGTCGTCCATCTGGCCCAGAGGCCGGGACCGGCCACCGGACTGCCGACCAGAACGGAACAGGGCGACCTTAATCTTGCTCTCTATGCCGGGCATGGTGAATTCCCACGTATCATCCTGGCCCCGAGCGATCTTGAGCAGGCCTTTTCTCTCACCCGGCAGGCCTTTAATCTGGCCGATGCCTGCCAGGTGCCGGTGATCCTGCTCACCGATCAGTATTTCGTCGACAGCATCTCCACTGTCCCCGATTTTAAAGGCAATCTGGTCCAGATCGATAACCGGGTGATAAAAACCGGAGATGACTATAAACGCTATCTCCTCACAGAAAATGGCATTTCGCCGCGCGGTATCCCAGGTTTTGGTTCCGGCAATGTCTGTGTCGATTCAGACGAGCATGATGAACAGGGACGGATCACCGAGGATTTGGACGGCGTGCGTGTGCCCATGGCCGACAAGAGGATGAGAAAACTCGAAATACTGCGAAAAATGGCGATAGAACCCGAACTGGTTGGTCCGATCGACTACAAGGTCCTGCTGGTGACCTGGGGCTCGACCACTGCGAGCGTCCAGGAAGCCCTGATCGTCATGGGCAATCCGAACATGGCCCTGCTCTCATGTCCTCAGCTCTATCCCCTACCGGCCTCGGTTGCGGGCTATCTGCAGAAGGCTGAAAAAGTAATTGCCATCGAAGGCAATCAGACCGGCCAGTTTGCCGATCTGCTGCACAAAGAAACAGGTGTGGCGATCAAACAAAGGATCCTGAAATATAATGGCATGCCCTTTTCGGTGGAAGAATTGGTAGAGAGAATCGGAGGTGAGCTGTGATGGAAAAGGAAGCAAATATCTTTGATAATCGACCGGAAATGGCCTGGTGCCCCGGCTGCGGCAATTTTGCCATCCGCAACATCATGCTCCAGGTCCTCCACGAGATGGGGTTGCAGCGGCAGGAAGTGGTCTTCGTCTCCGGCATCGGCCAGGCTGCCAAGGCCCCGCAGTATTACAATGCGAGCTATTTCAACGGCCTGCACGGCCGGTCTCTGCCGGCTGCGACCGGCATCAATGCGGCCAATCCCCGGTTGAAGGTCATTGTCGAGAGCGGAGATGGCGATATGTACGGCGAGGGTGGCAATCACTTTATCCATGCCCTGCGCCGCAATCCCGATATCACCATAATTGTTCACGATAATATGGTCTATGGCCTGACTAAGGGCCAGGCCTCTCCCACAAGTCAGCCAGGTATGGTAACCCCGGTACAGGTAGACGGTGTTTTCGCGGCGCCGCTCAATCCCCTGGCCCTGGCGGTGAGCCTCGATGCCTCGTTTGTGGCCAGGTGTTCCGCTCACAAACCTGAGCAGATGAAGGAGATCGTCAAACAGGCCATCGACCATGAAGGCCTGGCCCTGGTTGATGTCTTCCAGTCCTGCGTGACCTTCAATAAGGTGAATACCTTCAAATGGTTTACCGAAAATACCGTCATGATAGACGAGAACCATGATCCCTATGACCGGCAGGCCGCCTTTGCCATGGCCCTGCTGGCCGATCCTTGGCCTCTCGGTATTGTCTATCTGAACGACAAGAAAACCAGTTTTACCAACAACCTGAGAGCCTATCGGGAGAACGACAGACCGCTTTTTGAGCGGAAGATCAGCGAAGAGCAGATGCGGGGCTTGGTAGCTCGCTATAGCTGATCCTCCCAATTTTGCCAAAAGACAGGGGGATCAGCGGGAGGGTATCGGCGATTATTCCACCGGATTCTGCGAAGCCTCCGGACCCATACTCCATTCGTACCAGGAACTGTCGAAGTTGGCAATTCTCGGCCAACCCAAGTGA
>JAUYSF010000388.1 GCA_030696435.1 Desulfoprunum sp.
ATCTATGATCTTCGTGGCGGGTTTTTACGAGTTTATGAAGCTTTAGACGCCCCTTTCATTAAACTGAATACCATTTATACAATATCGGGATGGATTGCCATTCCGATATTTTTTTATGTTGAGCCGAGAATTTTTGAGGAATGACCGCTCGCAAGGCCTTTTTTCCCCTGTCTCTTTTTTTCTTATGAAAAGTGCTGTATACCAGAATAAAGTGCTTGTAATTCTATCACTTCATAAGGAAAAAACATGGCCATTCTTGTCAGAAATCTCTTCATCTTTTTCATTGTGCTCTGCTGTCTATTGCTGGCAGGCTTTTTCTGGGCGATTGAAAACAGGCTTCCGTCGAGGGATTATTCAGAACTGGTAAGAGATCTGGCGCAGCAGAATGTTGCGGCCCTGAGCTTTACCGGAGGAAAGGTCAGGGTGACGACAAAAGCGGGCGAGCAGTACAGCAGCACGGTGATTGATCCTTCGGGATTGGCCGCAGCGGTTGCCGATGATTCGGTGCGCATCGCGGTGCATGAAGATTATACCCTCTATTATTTTCAGGGTGGCCTGTTTTTCTTCGCCCTCTTGCTCCTCTCGGTAATCTATTTTTCCCTCCAGGGCAGACGCCGGGCCGGGGATGATCTCAAATTTGCCCGCGATAAACGGATTGGTCCCACCTCCGATGGCAATCGGGTAACCTTTGACGATGTTGCCGGTGTTCAAGAGGCCAAGGAAGAACTCGAAGAGGTGGTCAATTTTCTTAAAAATCCCGGACAGTTCAGCGCAGTTGGGGCCTATATCCCCCGGGGCGTTCTGCTCCAGGGGCCGCCGGGTACGGGCAAGACGCTGCTGGCCAGGGCCATTGCCGGAGAGGCCGGAGTACCCTTTTACAGCTTCAGCGGTTCGGATTTTGTTGAGATGTTCGTCGGCGTTGGGGCCTCACGGGTGCGGGATCTGTTCAGCGAGGCCAAGAAAAACGCCCCCTGCATCGTCTTTATCGACGAGATTGATGCGGTGGGCAGCCGACGGAGTTCAGGCTCTACAGATGGTCAGGACGAGAGAGGTCAGACCCTCAATGCCCTGCTGGTAGAGATGGATGGATTCAGCCCGACGGATAATATTATCGTCCTGGCGGCAACCAACCGGCCCGATATCCTTGATCCGGCCCTCAGGCGGCCCGGACGTTTTGATCGGCAGATTACCCTCCTGCCTCCTGATCTGAAAGGACGTACCCGAATTCTTGAGGTCCACTGCAAAAAGGTCCAGTTGGCTCCAGACATCGATCTCGAACAGATTGCCCAGATGACCTCAGGGTTTACCGGTGCCGAACTCGCCAATCTGGTCAATGAAGCAGCCCTGCTGGCGGCCCGCAGCGGCAAGGAGACCATTGAGACTGGGCACTTTGATCAGGCCAGGGACCGGGTCCTTCTCGGTGTTGAGCGCAAGGGCATGGTTCTGACCGAAAAGGACAGATTGCTTCTGGCCTATCATGAGGCGGGACACGCAATTGTCGCCAAACTGCTGCCGGATTCCGACCCGATTCACAAGATTTCCATCATCCCGCGCGGCAGGGCCCTGGGCCAGACCCAGCAGTTGCCCCACGGTGATCGCTATGCCTACAGCGCCGACTATTTGAAAAACAGGATTACCATGCTGCTCGGGGGGCGGGCCGCCGAAAAGCTGATCTTCAATATCAGGACTACTCGGGCCGAGAACGATCTCGTGCAGGCAAGCGATATTGCAACGAATATGATATGCCGCTGGGGTATGAGCGAGGCCCTTGGGCCTCAGGCCTATGCCGTTGAGGAAAACAGTTTTCTCAATGCCGGTAGCAGACGGCTGGTGATGAGTAACGATACGGCCAATCTGATCGATCGGGAGGTCAAGACCGTCCTGAGCGGCTGCTATAATCAGGCCCTGGCGATTCTTGAGGGTGAGCGGGTCTTTCTCAAGTCCCTCGCCGAGATACTGATCCAGGTGGAGACACTCGACAGTGAGGAGTTCGAAATAATCTATCAATGTTCACTGGCGAAGAAGAAATTGCTTGAGGCTTCGGAGGAGGGCGAATGCGAAATGTGTCCGGCCAAAGGTCATTGTCAGCATTATAAGGAACCAGAGTAAGCATGTATTCACTCCAAAAACTGCTCTGGTTTTCCTTTCTCATCATCGGTGCCCTGCTGCTGGTGATCATCGCCCTCGGGGGCCGGCAGATGCAGTTGAATCGCCAGTTCAACGAGATCATCGGCCAGAGTGAACAGGCCATTTTTCATTTTGCCACCATTCGCGAGAGTATCTCCGCGCCGCTTATTGAGAACAAATGGGACAGGCTCGAACAGGTTATTCCCGAGATCGAGTCATTCAACTCCCGCTTGGCCAGGATGCAGGAAAACACCCTTATCCCGACCGAATTCCGTTTGGCTATGTCCGACAAGATCGATGTGCCGGGTATCGTCATATCGTTGCGAAAGGTCGTCAGCGGTGTCGATAGACCGACGGAACAGCGTCATCTGCAGGACCAATTGCGCACGATTGCCGACCATCTCCTGCGCTATGACCGGATCATTGTCGGCCAGGCCCGGGTTGGGATCGTCGATTTTCAGAAAATTATCATAGGCATTATGGGCCTGGGCATTACTCTTGCCAGCTTCATTCTCATCCTGCTGCACAGGGATACCGCCTCAGCGCTGCTCTGTCTCACCCGTGAGCTGCGGGGGTTTGATTTGCAGAACCCAACGATTTCCTGCCCGAAAAACGTCTGTCGGGAAGTGGCTGATCTGACACTGGCCATCAACGAGTTTGCCTCAAGTGCGCAGCCGGTTGCCCCGGAAAATACCGGTCTTGAGAAACAGGAAGCCCAGGCCCTGCTCGCCGAGACCATCAACGAAACGACGAACCAACTCAATGGTATAATGAACTACGCGCAGCTTCTCTCTGACACGGCTGAGGAGGATCTTCCCGCAGAAAAGAGGGAGATGCTGCAGAAAATCATCGATGGCGGCACTAAAATCGCTTCTGTTTGGAGGAAAATTTAGGAGCTGTTACGTTCTGGGCAATGTTTTTATGACCAGAACGTCTACAGCTCCTTATGCCGGCACGGCGCCTCATGCTGTTACGTTCTGGGCAATGTTTTTATGCCCAGAGCGTCTACAGCTCCTTATGCCGGCACGGCACCCCATACGATGACGGAACCGGCCCACATATACCATGCCGCAACAGCTCCTAATACCAATCACAACATTTCAATGTTACCAATATAATAAAACCACAACCCAGGAGGATGCAGAAAAATGGCTGAGAACTTACCGGAAGAGCACAAGTCAGTCGAGGAGGCAGAGGCGGAGGCAGAAAAACGTCTCACCTGGCAGGAACAGTTCGGAGTATCGTGGAAGACGCCGATTGGTCTGTTTGGAGTTGGCCTGACGACGGTCTGTTTCACCTTGCTTATCCTCGGCCTAATCGGTCATATGACCGGCCTGATCGAGAACCACTATGCCGCCATTGTCACCTTCCTGATCTTTCCGGCGGGCACCCTGTTCGGCCTGATCCTTATCCCTGTTTCCTTTTATGTGCGCCGTAAACGCTGGTTTAAAAACAGTCTCAGCAAGGTATTTTTGGTCATCGATTTTAGTAAGAAGGTGCATCGTCGGGCCGTCATTCTGTTTCTGGTGCTATCCGTTGTCAATCTGACGATTTTTGCCCTTGTGGTCTATGAGGCCTATCATTTCACCGAATCGGATTTCTTCTGCGGCGCGATCTGTCATCAGGTCATGGACCCGGAATATACCGCCTATCAACGTTCTCCTCATGCCAAGGTCGGCTGTGTGCAATGCCACATCGGCTCCGGGGCGGACTGGTATGTGAAGGCGAAACTCTCCGGCCTGCGGCAAGTGAAGGCGGTCATCACCGGCAGTTTCAGCACACCAATCCCGGCCCCCGTCGAACATCTCCGCCCTGCCCGCGATACCTGTGAGGCCTGCCACTGGCCGGAGAAATTTCACGGCAAAAGGACCAAAAAATTCGTCTCCTTTACCAATGACAATCAGAAGGAACCCAGTGTTCAGGAAATCTCTCTGCGTATCGGTGGGCGCAATCCCTATACCGATACCTTTGAAGGGATTCATTGGCATGTGAGCAAGGATGTTAAGGTCGAATATCAATCACTCAACAAGACCCGGACCGCCATCGGCAAGATCAAGGTGACCAAACCCAACGGTATCACCGAAGAATATGATGTCCCCGGCGGCTCCAAAGAAAAAGTGGCGGGGGAGGGAAGTTGGCGGACAATGGACTGTATCGACTGCCATAACAGGCCGACCCATGTCTATGAGAGTCTGTCGGGAAAAATAGACATGGGGCTCTTTGCCAAAAAGCTCAATCCTGAACTCCCTGGGTTGCGGGAGGATGCCTTTACCGTGCTGCAGAAGAAATATGCTTCCCGCGAAGAGGCCAAGGAGCAGCTGGTTGAGAGTCTGGTAACACTCCAGGCCAAACGCAATGGCGACGCCTTTGTCAAAGAGCATGAGGCCTCTCTGATTTCATCAGGCAAGTACCTGCTGGATGCCTATCTCGGCAACGTCTGGCCGGATATGAAGGTCACCTGGGGGACGTATAAAGGTCATAACGGCCATCAGGATGAAGCGGATGGCTATGGCTGCTTCCGTTGCCACGATGACACGCATGTAACCGAGTTCGGCAAGACCATTTCCCAGGATTGTGCGCAGTGCCACGATGAACCCTGAGGATTGATCGGTTGAAATGATCAAAAAAAAGGCCTGATGCTGAGAAAGCGCCAGGCCTTTTTCTTTTCAGTAATGCCGTGACTGACGTTGATCAACCAAAACGGCCGGTGATATAGTCCTCGGTCAGTCGATGCCGGGGATTAGTGAAGATGCGCTCGGTCGGGCCGACCTCGATGAGATCACCGAGATGAAAATAGGCGGTGCGCTGTGATACCCGCGAGGCCTGCTGCATGGCATGGGTCACAATCACTATCGAGAACTGTTCCCGCAGTTCGGCGATGAGTTCTTCAATCTTGGCCGTGGCAATGGGATCAAGGGCCGAGCAGGGTTCATCCATGAGAATGACCTCGGGGCTGACGGCAATGGCCCGGGCGATACAGAGCCGCTGCTGCTGGCCGCCGGAAAGCCCGGTGCCGGGTTCCTGCAGACGATCCTTCACCTCTTCCCACAGACCCGCTTTTATCAGCGAGGTTTCAACGATATCGGCAAGTTCGGCCTTGTCGGTGGTAAACCCGTGGATCTTCGGGCCGTAGGCCACATTGTCAAAAATGGACTTGGGAAAGGGATTCGGCTTCTGAAAGACCATACCGACCCTGGCCCGCAATGGCACCACATCGACGCTTGGATCATAGATGTTTTCACCATCCAGGCGAATTTCGCCCTCGACCCGGCAGCCGGGCACGGTGTCGTTCATCCGGTTCAGGCAGCGCAGCAAGGTGGATTTGCCACATCCTGATGGTCCAATCATGGCCAGCACCTCATTGCAGCCCACGTCGATATTGATATGGCGGATCGCCTGCTTTTCCCCGTAAAAAACCGCCACATCCCTGCAGGTCATGCGGGGATTGTCGAGAAAGGGATTGCCGACAGTCTGGCGTACGGCAGACTGCGCCTCCGTCTGTTCGAGTGAGGCGGCAAAATCATAGGTCGGCAGGGTGGGGAAAGACTGGTTTGCCAGCTGGGATGTCAGTTCCATAGCTATTGTTCTCTTGTTGCAGGGTGGGTTGTATTTTTTCTCTCTCAAAGCAGAGTCGACAGGCAGAGGTTCTGGAGGTTCTGTCTGTCGACTCGCAAACCAGAATTACATGGTCTTCAGGCTGGCCACATCTGCAGCGACCTGCTTTCTTTCCGCATCGGGCATGGGGATCATGCCCTTGTCAGCCAGGTAGCCTTCAGGACCCCAGGCTTTTTCGCTGGTGAACTCAGCGGTGAATTCCTTGATACCGGGAATGACATCGATGTGGGCCTTCTTCACATAGAAAAAGAGGGGACGTGAAACTGGATATTTACCTGCGGAGATTGCCTCGAAGGTCGGGACCTCACCCTCTATGACGGCGCCCTGCACGACATCAGCATTCTGATCGAGGAAAGAGAATCCGAAGATACCGAAGGCCTTTGGATTGGCCTGCAATTTCTGGACGATCAGGTTGTCGTTTTCACCGGCTTCAATGTAGGCACCGTCTTCTCGCAAGGTCTCCGTTGCAGCTTTGAAGGCATTTTTGTCTGATTTACTCATGGCCTTGATGAAATCAAACTTCTCGGCCCCTGCAACCATGACCATTTCGACGAAGGCGTCACGGGTGCCGGAGGTCGGAGGGGGGCCGAGAACCTCGATGGCGGTAGCCGGCAGCTCAGGATTGATATCCTTCCAGGTTTTATAGGGGTTGGCGATGAATTTGCCGGCATGAGCGGCATCGGGTACCTCTTTGGCCAAGGCCAGGTAGATTTCCTTGCGGGTCAGCTTCATCGGGGCGGCGGTCTTGGCGTTGGCCAGGACGATACCGTCATAACCGATCTTCACCTCGACGATATCCTTGACGCCATTGGCCGTGCAGGTCTCTTTTTCGGAATCCTTGATGGCCCGGGAGGCGTTGGAGATATCAGGAAAACTCACGCCTACTCCACCGCAGAACAGTTTGAAGCCGCCACCGGTGCCGGTCGATTCAATCTTCGGGGTCTTGAAATTGCTGGTCTTGCCGAACTGCTCGGCTACCGCGGTGGAAAAAGGATAGACGGTGGATGAACCGACGATGGAGATCGCGTCACGGGCCGCCATGGCGGTGCCGGTACTTACCAGGGTCATGGTCAGGGCGCTTGCCAGAAAAAGACTTTTTACGTTCATTGTGTTCTCCTTGAAGTTTTTTTGATGGGACTTCGTTATGTAACGATTTGGGTTGAGCTTTTACTTGCTACCACTTTGTTTCAAATTTTTTGCGCATGATAACGGCCGCAGCGTTCATACAGATCAGAAAGGCCAGGAGCACCATAATCGCCGCCGAGGTTTTCTCGGTGAAGGCCCTCTCTGAGCTGTCGGCCCAGAGATAGATCTGCACCGGCAGGGCGGTTGCTGAATCAGTAAAACCACCGGGGATGTCGACAATGAAGGCGACCATGCCGATCATCAAAAGAGGGGCGGTATCACCAAGGGCTCTGGCCATACCGATGATCGCCCCGGTCAACATGCCGGGCATGGCCAGCGGCAGAACATGGTGGGTAACCATCTGCATCTTTGAGGCCCCGATGCCCAGCGCTGCCTCCCGGATCGAAGGTGGCACCGATTTAAGCGAGGCCCGGCCGGCAATGATAATGACCGGCAAGGTCATCAGGGTGAGTACCAGACCGCCGACCAAAGGGGTCGAACGGGGCAGGCCCCAGAAGTTGATGAAGATGGCCAGGCCGAGCAGGCCGAAGATGATCGAGGGCACGGCTGCCAGGTTGTTGATGTTCACCTCGATGATATCGGTCCAGAAATTCTTGGGTGCGAATTCCTCCAGATAGACGGCGGCGGCAACCCCAATCGGAAAGGACAGGAGGAGGGTGATGAGCAGGGAATAAAACGATCCCTTCACCGCTCCCCAGATTCCTGCCAACTCCGGTTCCCGCGAATCTCCCGAGGTGAAGAAGGTGGTATTGAACCGTGTTTCAAGTTTGCCGTCCTTCTCCAGCTGACCGATCCAGCCGAGCTGATCATCTTTGAGACGGCGGTCTGCTTCGGCCTCAGTGGCTTTCATCTGGCCTTTGATCAGCATGTCGACATCGTCATTGGCCGGAACCCAGATCTTCTGGCGGCTGCCGATCAGGCGGGAGTCCTCCTTGACCATATCCTGCAGAGAAAAGGCCGCTCCGGGACTTACAAGCATGTACAGGCTCTTCAAAGCGCGACGCTCTTTGACTTCCGGGAAGGCCGTGCGCAGTGCCTGTTTGATGAGTCCGGCATAATCGGCGGCGGCGAGATTCTCGTCCTTGAAGAGATCTTCGCTGAAATGCACATCCAGCTCAATAAAGGTCTGCCGGAATGCCGTGTAGCCACTGCCGATGATCGAGGCAAACAGCAAGGCGAGGAACGACAGGGCGATGGCTATCGCCGCTATGCCGCAGCGCTGGAAACGTTTTTCCGCCCTGTAGCGCCGCTGCAGATCCTTGTTCATATGGACACTGAACGGTTTCATAGTCTGTTTGTTCTCTGTTGCCATGTCTGAACTGGGTGTTGAATTATTCATATTGTTCCCGGTATTTCTGAACGACCCTGATCGCTATGATATTCAGGCAGAGAGTGAAGAAGAACAGAATGAGCCCCAGGGCGAAGGCGGCCAGGGTCTTAGGGCTGTCGAATTCCTGATCGCCGACCAGCAGGGTGACGATCTGGACGGTGACGGTGGTGACGGTTTTCAGCGGATTGAAGGTCAGGTTGGCAGAGAGACCGGCCGCCATGACGACGATCATTGTCTCACCGATGGCCCGCGATACCGCCAGGAGGATACCGCCAACGATGCCTGGCAGGGCTGCGGGCACGACCACGTTTTTCACGGTTTCATACTGGGTGGCCCCGAGAGCCAGCGAGCCGTCGCGGAGGGATTGCGGCACGGCATGCAGGACATCTTCTGAGAGCGAGGAGACAAAGGGGATGATCATCACACCCATGACCAGACCAGCCGCCAGGGCACTCTCTGAGGAGACCTCCAGATGGAGAGAGGTGCCGATATCGCGGATGAAAGGCGCCACGGTCAAGGCGGCGAAAAAGCCATAGACAACCGTTGGAATACCTGCCAGGATTTCGAGAAGAGGCTTGGCGATCTCCCTGAATCGTGGATGGGCGTATTCCGACAGATAGATCGCCGAGAGCAGTCCGATGGGAATGGCCACGACCATGGCAATGAGGGCGATGAGGATGGTGCCGACAAAGATCGGTACGGCCCCGAAGGCCCCCGATGAGCCGACCTGATCGGTACGGATGGCGGTCTGTGGACTCCAGTCGAGGCCGAGCAGGAAATCCTGCAGGGGAATGATCTTGAAAAAGCGGATGGCCTCAAAGAGCACGGAGAGGACGATGCCGATGGTGGTGAATATTGCGACGGCAGAGCAGAGGATGATGCTGATCCTGATCAGGCCCTCGACGATATTGCGGGCGCGCAGGTGGATGTGAATCCGGCTGTACATGATGAGTACTGCTGCGATCATCATCACGAGGATCACGGCCGAGGCAATCTTACCGGCGGTGGCCTGCAGTGCCATATAGCGTTGGGCTGCGGCCAGGATCACGGTGTCACCGCTTCCTGAGAGGCTATTGCCGGCCACGGCATTTCTGATATCGTTGAGCACAAGGCTAAACTCGTTGGCCGAGAGCTGGAGCATTGCAGCCGGCAGGCCCTTTTTGATCATCGAGGTGAGGACCATCGGTTCTGCAATCTGCCACAGGGCATACACCATAAGGGCCGGCAGGACACAGCAGAGGGCGGTCAGGGCACCATAGTGGCTGGGCAGGGAATGCAGGCTGCGGATGCCGCCCGAGCCCCCCGATACGGCCACTGCCTTGGCAGATCCGATGAAATAGGCACAGGCGCCGAGCAGCAGGATGATGAAGGGGAGGTAGGAGTAGATCATTGTTATCAGCTCAACACTCGTGGATTTGGTTCAATTTTCATTCTGATGTTCATGAAAAATTTCAAGGGCAGCGGACTATGGAGCCCTCAACCAGATAGATGACCTCTTCGGCGATATTGGTTGCCCGATCACCAATCCGCTCCAGGTGCCTGGCCAGCAGGTAGGTGTTGATCAAGGAACCCGGATGTTCGGGATATTTTCGGATCAGATCTTTGACCTTCTCATAGACGGTATTGCGGAAGGCATCCACGTCGTCATCAATGAGGAAGATACGTCGGGCAATGGCGGCATCACGGTTGACCAGGGCGTCAAGACTCATCTTGAGCATGGTGATGACCTTTTCCGACATCGGCCTAAAATCGATGGCAGTCGGCACAGCGTGCTTGCTGTTGGCAATAGCCTGCACTCGCATGGCGATGTTGACGGCGATATCGGCAATCCGCTCGATCTCGCTGTTTATCTTGATTACTGCTATGAGAAAACGCAGATCACTTGCCACCGGTTGATGTAGGGCCAGGATCTTCAGGCAGTCCTCTTCTATCTCGACCTCCATCTCATCGACCTCATAATCTGACAGGATCAGCGATTGAATGACCTCGTTGTCCCGTGTTTGAATAACCGCTGCCGCTCTGCGGACCCGGTCCTCGACCATGGCGCTCATCTTGAGGATCTTCTTATTCAATTTCACCAGTTCGTGATGGAAGGTGTAATGTGGTTCCATAGAGCCCTTTCCCGTTAATTGAGATTGCCTCCTGGAGACAGGAGGTATGTTTTGCAGCACTGTGGAGACAAGATAAAGGTCGGATATTTAGTAGCTGTTAGGAGTATATTAGGATTGGATTAGGTTGTGGAAAAGCTCTTGCGGGCGCACTGAAAATGCAGCACCTTGTAGCCATTCGAAGCAAAGAGTGGGCTGGTTCCGACAAGACGAAAGAGGCATGCCCGGCGAGGCCACTGAATTTAGCCGGGCGAGATTCAGCAGCAGACAGCCTAGGAGCCTGTCGGATTATGCCCTTTTCCCCCATCTCTGCGTTATTTTCGAAAATCAATGCTCGCAATATCAACTATATGGCTGCGCTTAATTTTCGAAAATGCCTTGATCTGAGAAAAAATTTCTATAATCCGACAGACTCCTTGTGTAC
>JAUYSF010000044.1 GCA_030696435.1 Desulfoprunum sp.
TTCTGCAATGCACAACTCTCCGAGGCCAGGGCCAAGGTGGAGATGCTGCTCGAAAAAGACGGCCGCCTGCAGGCGGTTCCTTTTGAAGGGATAGAACATGGAGATAAAGACCTATCTGATTGAACAGCGGCAGGTTGTCGAAGACGCCCTGCTGAGATTGACGCCTGAAGCGACGGGTCCCTTCGCCCGACACATTGAGGCCATGCGCTACAGCCTCTTTGTCGGCGGCAAACGGATCCGACCAATCCTCTGTCTCGCGGCAGGTGCAGCCATTAGCGAGAGTGCAGAGAGCCGCAGCAACCTCCTGCCCGTGGCCTGCGCCTTGGAGTGCATCCACACCTACTCCCTCATCCATGACGATCTGCCAGCCATGGACGATGACGCGCTGCGCCGCGGCAAACCGACCAACCACATGCTCTTCGGCGAGGCCGGGGCCATTCTGGCCGGTGACAGTCTCCTGACCTGGGCCTTTGACCTGCTGACCAACCCTGAGCAGAGCTCTCTCTCTGCCGCACAGCAGTTGGCTATTACCCATATCATCGCCAGGGCCTCCGGGCCTCTCGGTATGGCAGGAGGGCAGTCTCTCGATATCGCCTGCGAGAATAAGGTGTTCCCTTTCGAGACCCTGCAGACCATCCACCGCAGCAAGACCGGGGCACTGATCACCTGCGCCGTGCAGGCCGGGGCTATTGGAGCGGGGGCCTCGGCACAACAAACCGAAGACCTCGTCCACTATGGCAACCAGATTGGCCTTGCCTTCCAGATCGTCGACGACCTGCTCAACGCCACCTCAAGCACGACCGAACTCGGCAAGGCGGCCGGTAGCGATGCCGTCCACGGCAAGGCCACTTATCCGGCCTATTTCGGTATCGAGGGGACTCGCGCCAGGGCTCATGATGCCGTCGAGGCGGCCAAGACCGCGCTCAAGGGCTTTGATGAAAAGGCTGAGCCCCTACGAATGCTCGCCGACTATATCTATACCAGGACCAGTTAAATCGCCTCCCTTGACCGGCCACCCTTCATCCCCTGTCGATTCTTGTCTCTTCGAGCGATTTTTCAGGCGATCTGGATGAAAGCTGATTATAGTCCCTCTGCACTTGTGCTCTTTGTTTCCTCCCCGTTCAAGATCGCTTTTTTGGAATTATGCTGACAACATCAACAGGCACTCGGAAAACAGCCCTCCTCAAGGGCATTAATTCACCTCGTGATATCCGAGGCCTGACGATACCGGAGCTGAATGATCTAGCCCTGGAAATCCGCAACACCATCATTGAGACTGTCTCAAAAACCGGAGGCCATCTTGCCCCGAGTCTTGGCGTCGTCGAACTGACCCTGGCCCTGCATTATGTCTTTAACACCCCGGAAGATAAACTCATCTGGGATGTCGGCCATCAATCCTACGCCCACAAGCTCCTGACCGGCAGGCGAGAACAGTTCGCCACGCTCAGGCAGCACAAAGGCATGAGCGGCTTTCCCAAGTTCAAGGAAAGCAAATACGACGCCTTTGAAACCGGGCACAGCTCGACCTCCATTTCTGCAGCCCTCGGCATGGCCTTAGCCAAGCATTTGAAAAAAGAGACAAATAGGGCAATTGCTGTGATCGGTGACGGTTCGATGACCGCCGGCATGGCCTTCGAGGCCCTCAATCACGCCGGACATCTCGATAAAAACCTCATCGTCATCCTCAACGATAACGAGATGTCCATCTCGCCCAACGTCGGCGCCCTCTCCAGCTTTCTCAGCCGCAAGCTGAGCGGCAAGACGATGACCAGGGTCAAAGCCCATATCGAAGAGAGGTTGGGACAACTGTCCAATGTCGGCGAGAATATCCTCAACATCCTGCGCAAGAGCGAGGAGAGTTTCAAGAGTTTCTTCACCCCCGGTATGCTTTTTGAGGCCCTGAAATTCGACTATATCGGCCCGATCCCCGGCCATGAGCTGGAAGACCTGATCGAGACCTTCGAGACGGTACGCGACAACAACCACGGCCCGGTCCTCATCCATGTCCTCACCACCAAGGGCAAGGGCTATCTGCCAGCCGAAAAAAATCCCGGTCTCTACCATGGGGTCGGCCCTTTTGATATTGCCAGCGGCAAACCCCACTCGTCAAACGGCTCGATCAGCTACACCGAGGTCTTCGGCAGCACCATGATCCAGATGGCCATGAGCGACAAGAAGATCGCCGCCATCTCGGCCGCCATGGTCACCGGCACCGGCCTCACCAGCTTCTCCAAACAGTTTCCGGAGCGCTTCTTCGATGTCGGCATCGCCGAACAACACGCCATCACCTTTGCCGCAGGCCTGGCGGCGGAAGGCATGCGGCCGGTGGTGGCCGTCTACTCGACTTTCTTCCAACGCTCCCTCGATCAAATCATCCATGACATCTGCATCCCCAGGCTGCCCGTGACCCTGGCCATCGACAGGGCAGGTGTCGTCGGTGATGATGGACCGACCCACCACGGGGTCTTTGACATCTCCTTTCTGCGCTTCATCCCGAATATTGTGCTGATGGCCCCGAAAGACGAAGCGGAACTGCAGCATATGCTCTATACCGCCGTCACCTTGGGAGGCCCTGCGGCAATCCGCTATCCCCGTGGCCCGGGCGAAAACGTACCGCTCGCGACCACCCTTGAAAAACTGGCCATCGGCAAAGGCGAACTGCTCGTTGAAGGCCATGACCTGCTCCTTCTGCCCATCGGCAATCGGGTCTATCCTGCCCTGCAGGCCGCCGAAGGCCTGGAAAAAGTCGGAATCAGCGCGGCAGTCATCAATCCACGCTTCATCAAACCTCTGGATGCCGATCTCATCTGCTCTTGGGCAGAGCGCACCGGCCGAGTAATCACTATCGAGGACAACGTGCGCCAGGGCGGCTTCGGTAGCGCGGTGCTTGAGTTGTTCTGCAGCCGCAAACTGACATCCATCAAGACCTGCATGCTTGCCCACCCCGATGAGTTCGTTGAGCATGGACCGCAGCAGATCCTCTGGAAAAATAGCCTCCTCGACACACCGGCTATCATCCGTGCCGCCATTAAACTGATGAGCAGGGAGACCTGACGGCCTTCGGATTTCTACGGTAAAACCACGACATACCTGATTCCACTTTCACAACCCCTATGAAAATCCTCGCCGTCGCCGACCGGGTCACCCCCGCACTCCTTGAGCCGGTGCACGGCGGCCCCTGCTTCACCGATATCGACCTGATCATCTCCTGCGGAGATCTGCCGCCCGAATATCTGACCAGTCTCAAGGCCCGCTTTGATCTTCCTCTCCTCTACGTCCTCGGCAACCACGACCTGCGCTATAGAACCTCACCGCCCAGGGGCTGCCAATGCATTGACCGACAGATCGTCTCTTCGCATGGCCTGCGGATTCTGGGTTTTTCCGGGAGCAGATGGTATAATGGCAATATCAACCAGTACACCGAACAGGAAATGGCGACCTTTATCCGCAGGTTGCGCTTGCCACTTTGGCTCTCAGGCGGGATTGATCTGGTGATTACCCATGCTCCTCCCCGCCATATCCACGATGCCGAAGACAGGTGCCATAAAGGATTCAAGAATTTCTGCAGCCTTATCGACCGTTACAGGCCACCCTATTTCATCCATGGTCATATCCACACCTTTTTTACCCACGACTCAGAACGGATCACCACGGTAAACAGTACTCAGGTTATCAACAGTTATGGCTACTACACCCTCGAAATTTAATCCTCTGCTGGCCATCAGGAAACTGATCCAGAACAGAAAATGTCATCCAGAAGAAAACTGCATCCAGAGTTTTGATGAGCGACAGGAAACCGAAAAGGCCTACACCTCGATCAAACGCGGGACCTCACAGGTGCCTCTGGACAGAATTGTCGGCAGTGTCGGCAGGTATCACGATTTCGACAGCCAGTTCAAGCCCAGGGCCCCGGAGAAAGATGAACGGCAGGAGGCTATCGTCAGACTGATGCAGGCTGGTAAAACCCTGCCGCCCATCTCCCTCTACCAGATCAAAGACGATTATTTCATCCTTGACGGTCACCACCGATTCACTGCCGCGAGGAGTCTTGGTCACACTCACATCAATGCCTGCATTCTGGAACTGCTGCCCTCGAAAAACACCCTGGAAAACCGGCTGTACATCGAAAAGACCGAGTTCAGAGATAAGGCCGGCCTGGCCAAGACCATAGATCTTACCGAACCTGGCCAGTTTCTGCTTCTTGAAAACCAGATAAAGGAGCATCAGACATTTCTTGCTAAAGAAAAGGCCCAGCAGATCACCTATCAGCAGGCCGCTGCCGACTGGTACAGATCGATCTACCGGCCACTGTCGACCTTGATCAAGAATAGCGGCCTGGTCAACTCCTTCAAGGGCAGGACGGTCGACGACCTTTACCTGTACATCTCCGTCCAACAGTGGGTCAAAGGAAAATCACGAAAATACGGGATAGGGGTGGATAAACTCATCCCCAAGAACATGGAGGAATTCCGCAAAAAAATGGCTGAACATACAGAACAGGAATACCCGGAAATGCGCCGGGAGATCTCGGTATTTATCCTTCTCAACGTCGATGGCCAGCACGAACAGAAGATCCTCGATAAACTCCTCGAACTGCCGGAGGTTCGCGAAGTCCATTGCGTGCATGGCTCCATCGACATCATCATCAAGGTGACCCTGATGCGCGACCTGCTCACCTCCGACGCCGAACTGCTGTCGGAGTTTATCCAGTCAACCATCCGGAGCTGGAAGGGGGTCATCTCAACCCAAACCCTGCTACCGGGATTCTCCCGGATAAAAGATGATGACAGGTGCTACATCTGAGAAAGAGAGGGGCCAACTGAAACCGTTTCACACCCCGAAATAGCCCTTATACCAGTCGACGAAACGGCCAATTCCGTACTCAAGGGTAGTCCCCGGTTTATAGCCAAAGTCACGCACCAAATCCTCGACATCGGCGTAGGTAGCGGGCACATCGCCCGGCTGCATCGGCAGGAAATTTTTCTCGGCCTTGCGCCCCAGGCACTGTTCCAACACCTCAATATAACGCAGCAACTGCTCCTTATTGTTGTTGCCGATATTGTACACCCTGTAGGGGCAGTAGGAGGTTGCCGGGTCAGGGGCATCACTGCGCCACTCTGGATTGCCCGCCGGCACCTTGTGGATCACCCGAAAAACCCCTTCGACGATATCGTCGATATAGGTAAAATCCCGCTCCATCTTGCCGTTATTGAAGACATCGATCGGCTGTCCGGCCAGGATCGCCTTGGTAAAAAGGAAGAGGGCCATATCCGGTCGCCCCCATGGTCCGTAAACCGTAAAGAATCTCAACCCGGTACAAGGCAACCCGAAGAGATGACTGTAGGTGTGGGCCATCAATTCGTTGGCCTTTTTCGAAGCGGCATAGAGCGATACCGGGTGATCGACGTTGTCATGCACCGAAAACGGCATCCGGGTATTGGCGCCGTAGACCGAACTGGATGAGGCATAGACGAAGTGTTTAACCCCCGAATGCCTACAACCCTCCAGGAGATTGACAAAGCCGACCAGATTGGTATCGACGTAGGA
>JAUYSF010000411.1 GCA_030696435.1 Desulfoprunum sp.
GAGACATAGAGTCCGCAGTAGAAGCTGACGAATTCGCGGACATCGGTCTCACGGTAGTTGCAGGGGCAGATGATGTCACGATCCGCCTCTCTGTCGTCCTGGGTCAGGCGGCAGGGGCAGAGCATGTAGCCGTAGCGGTCCTTGTTGGTGAGCAGGCCGGCCAGAAGGGCGAGGGTAAGCTGCCGGTCACGGTTGAAGAAATAACCTTTCGGTTCGTTGACTTTCTGCAGGTTTATAAAAAGATTTTCTGTATCCATCAGTGTATCCCCAGTTCTGCCGCGATAAGATCTTTCTGGAAGCCGACAATGGCCTTGTTGTTGATGATGACCACAGGAAAGGTTTTTTGCGGATTGTAGGCGGCGATATCCTTGAGAAAGGCCTGTCTCTCTTCCCGTGGCAGGAGATCGATATCTGTTAACTCGAAGGAGATGTTATGCTGGTACAGCATGTCCTTGAGAGCTCTGCAGTGGGCACAGGTGCTGAGAGAAAAGATTCTGACGCGGGGTTCGATCATATTCAGGCCATTGGTAGAAAGTGGAGTATTTGACTGATCGCCCCGGAGGGCAGAGCTGCAACTCTGTTCAAGGCTAATTCGCTGGAGTGGTTCCGGCAATGAAAAAAACCGATCACCTGTCCCGCTGGAAGAAATGACCGAGAAAAAGCAGATAGAGCAGGATGGCGATGAGGGCCATGGTCAGGCTGGTTTTCCCCAAGGGGGCGAAGAGGCCGAGGGCTATCCAATGCAGGCTGATTGCCCCGAGAGAGTTGACCCGCAGCGGAAAATCGTTCCAGCGGATCAGCACCAGCATGCCGCTCAGGCTCCAGCCGTAAAGGGCGAGATAGCCATGGGTGTTGAGCAGCAACCTGCCGTAGTCGTGGTAGGCTTCGGGAAAACGTGCCAGAACGATATAAGCTACGCCTGAAACACCGGTGCCGAGCAGAAAAAACATCCCTGAGGCGAGGAAATGCTTCTGTTGCACCGCCCGACCGTATCGGAGAAAAAAAATAAGCATTACGGCGACGACCACAAAGAGAGCAGTGGCGATTAGGAATTTCGCCAGGGGAAAATCAAAGAGAATAAAGAGAAAAAAGACCACGACTCCCAGAGTGATGAACCAGAAAAAAACCTGGATCAAGATACGGTGTACTTTCGCTGGCCCCTCCGGAATAAAGGAGAACATGACTGACATGGCCATTAGGGACAGCGGAAAGGAATATCCCAGAAAAAAAAGATTGAGCGTCATATTTTTGTTGGCGATCCAGTGCAGTATGTCGTTGTTGACGACCACAAAGGCGGCGATCACGAGCGAGATGGACAGGCAGAGTATGGAGGCGTGGTGAAATTTGTCAACCACTGGGGTCCGGGTGGAAAAGAGATCGAGCGGTAGAAAAGAGAATTTCTGCAGTCGGATTGATTCGACAAGGACGGCCAATATGAGGGAAAGGACGGCAGCCAGCAGATAGATCTGCAGAAAGGCAAAGATGGCATACAAGAGACTGAGCGCGAGAAAACCAAAGGTCCGAGGCGATGGCCGGGCCGTATTCTCAGTGTGGTAGAGAATAACGAAACCACCGCTGCAGAGGTTGAAAAGGAAAATATGCAGGCGCTCGAAATTGCGGTTGGAGACCAGATCGGCAAAACCGAAGATAAAGGCCGAGACCATCACGGCAAGCAGAATCAGGCGAAGTCCTTGCCCTTTGAAGAACTGAGGATGGATGGGGTCACGAAGAATCATGGCGATATCTTACTCCACCGGATTGCTATTTCCATCATATTTATCCATAACCCATTCCGGATTCCTGTCTTGTTCCATTTTCAAATCAAGCGTTAACTTCGTCGGCTACGCCGTGCGGCTCCTTGCCGTACGCACTTGTCTCGTCGCTGCTCACTTGCCTTCGCGTTCTCATCTTGATTTGAAAATGGAATTACAGGAGTTTCGGGGATAAACCGCGGACGAGCCGCCAGTTTTTGTGGGGTTAGGATTTAGCCTGCTGGACTGCGTAATTTCCTTGAGGTCTCCCGGCTTTGCCGGTGGTTACTTACTGGTGGTATCGAAAAGCAGGTGATCGGCAGTTGGCGATTCAACCTGCCGGATCGCCGCCTCCCAGCCGATCAACGCCTTTTTTCTGGTCGATCCCCAGCGGTATTGCCGGATTCTGCCCGATCCGAGGATGACCCGATGACAGGGTATGAGATAGGCCAGTTGGTTGGCGGCCACTGCTCCCGCAACTGCCCGGCAGGCTTTGGGCTGACCTAGTGTTGCGGCTAGATCCTGATAGGAGATCAGGTGACCGGCCGGGATCGCCAGAAGTGCCTTCCAAACATTGATCTGGAAGTTTGTGCCTTTCAAGAGCAGATGAAAGCGACATGTGCTGTTACCGGTGGCTTGACTGAAAATCTGTTCGACCAATGGTCCGGTGTTTTCGCGGTCTTCTCGGAGATGGGCCTGTGGCCAGGCATCGGAAAGCTGCTGCAGGGCAAATACCTGATCGTCTTCCGTCGGCCCCGGAAAGCTCAGATGGCAGATACCCCGGTCGGTACGGGCCAGAAGGCAGGTGCCAAACGGGGTTGGGTGCAGACCGTAGCCAACCGCGAGTCCGGCGCCTGATTTTTTGAATTCGCCAGGGCTCATGCCCTCGAAGGTGACAAAGAGATCGTGCAGGCGGCCGGGCCCGGAGAGACCGGCGTCGATGGCCGCGTCGAGAACGCTCTGTGCTTCCAATAGCTGTTTTTTGGCGTAATCGAGGGTGAGGTAGTGCAGGAATTGCAAAGGGGTGATGCCGACCCAGTCTTTGAACAGTCGGTCGAAATGAAACCGGCTCAGGTGGACGCTGCGGGCGATCTCGTCGAGATCGGGCTGCGTCCGGAAATTGCTCTCTATAAAGCTTAGAGCCCGCTCAATGCGTCTGTACCGCGCAGATTGTTCTGAAAATTCATCCATGGCTATCCTCCTTCATCGGGATTTATGAAAGAGGATAACGTTGAGAGAGGAAGGAGTCCACCCGGATATTGCTGACTTGAGCCATCACCGGCAGATTTCCTCCAAGTGCTCGTTCAGGGGAGAACGGCCAGGGCCTTGTGGTAGTCAGGCTCCTGGGCGATTTCCGGAACGAGTTCGGTATGCACCACCTTGCCGTCCGGATTGAGGATGACGATGGCCCTGGCCAGCAGTCCGGTCAATGGACCGGTGGTGATGGTCAGGCCGTAGTCGGAGCCAAAGGACGGAGAGCGGAAGACCGAGAGCGGGATGACATTGTCCAGTCCATCGACCTCGCAAAAGCGTTTGTGGGCAAAGGGCAGATCTGCGGAGATGCAGAGGACCACTGTATCCTTCTGCAGGATGGCCTCGGCATTGAATCGGCGCACCGAGGCTGCGCAGACCGGGGTGTCAATACTGGGAAAAATATTAAGGACAATGGTCTTGCCGGAAAAGTCACCCTGGGTGCAGGAAGAAAGATCGGTTCTGGTCAGATTGAAGGCGGGAGCCTGACTGCCGATTGCCGGCAGGCTGCCCGAGGTCTCGATTGGAGTTCCTTTCAGTGTGATTGTTGCCATCAGAGTCTCCTGTGTAAAGGTTCCTGGTCAAAAAAAGTGTGGGCTCCGTGACAGTTTTTCTGCAGGAAGAGCCACTCTTTTACAGAACGGTTGTACAGGAAATATTCATATTCGATGGCCTTCTGTCAAGGGCACATTTGAAAAGACAGGGTTGGAGGGTGTCAGTTTGGCAGCAGATTAGCCAACTCGATGAGATTGCCGTCGGGGTCCCTGAAATAGATGGAAAGCAGGGGGCCGGTTGCGCCAATGCGGCGAACGGGTCCGTCGATGATCTCGACTCCGACATTGCGCAGGTGCCGGGTTACCTCGTCAAGGGGCGTGCTGGTCAGAAAGCAGAGGTCGGCACTGCCCGGCTGCGGTTTGCCGGCATGAGGCTCAAACTCCTCTCCGGCCAGGTGGAGATTGATCTTCTGCTGACCGAAACCGAGGGCGATCCGTCCGTCGCCGTAAATGATCTCTTCCATGGCCAGGGTCCGGCTGTAGAAAAAGACCGTGGCCAGGATATCGCTTACTGTCAATACCAGGTGGTCAAGACTGTCAAGTTGCATGGATTTGTCTGAATACGCCGGCAGGCCGGTAAATGGCCTGGGTTGGTCTTAGGTTTATCTCGCGGTGTAACGTGAGGCTTCGTCGAAGAAGGTGATATCGGCATAACCGGCATGGATCCGGCCGGAGTGTCTGACTCCGGCCGGTATATGATATCTGTCACCTTTGCCGAAACTGTAGGCCGTGCCGTCTATGACCAGGTCGATTCTTCCTTCGAGGACAAAGCCGGTCTGGGCGGCGTGGGCGTGTTCGGGCAGATCGACGTCTTCCGAAAATTCCATGAAGAGTATTTGGTGTGAGACGGCCTGGGAGAGATAGGCGCAGATCCCGTTGAGGGGGATGTCGGCCTGTGGCAGGCTGGTGATCGATGCGGGAAAGATACTGCTCATAGCGGCTCCTTGATGAGAAAAAATAACTGTTGCGGATAGGGTAACAGGAAGGACTCGATCCCGTCAAGACAGGCGGGGAGATAATCGCTGTTTCTCAGGAGTCCGCCGGATATTTCTGAGGTTCTCCAAATGGGTCTCCCTGTAGAATGTCGGGAGAGATGCCAGGTTGAACTGCTGTCTCCCGGTGGTTAGATCCCGAAGATAACTGATGTTTTCGGCAATAATTTCTTTGCCGCCGATCTTGCCGTGAGCTGGGATGACGGTATGCAGTCGGGGATCGTCCAGCCATCTCTGCAGGCCGTCAATCCACTTGT
>JAUYSF010000008.1 GCA_030696435.1 Desulfoprunum sp.
ATATTCTTTTCGATCGCCTCGGCAAGTCTGGTAAGTTGATCGTCGGGCAAAGGGTGTTCATCGCCCATATGGAGCCCCAGATGCCGCTCGGGCATGGAAAATTCCGATTCCCGAGGGAAGGCCCCCAGCAGTTTCGAGCGGCAGTGCAATGCCATGGCCCCGCGAATCATCTCTGCATGTTTCTCTGAGCCAATCTGATTGAGGATAACGCCACAGATGCGTAGGTGCGGATCGAAAAGCTCAAACCCCTTGATCACAGCGGCCGTACTCTCAGCCGCAGAGCGGGCATCGACGATCAGGATGACAGGGATATCGAGGCAGTTGGCAAGCGAGGCGGTGCTGGCCTCAGAGCCGTCAAAGAGGCCCATAACACCCTCGACCACCGCCACATCACAGGCCTGTGCATGCCGGGCGAATGTGTCACGGCAGACCGTGGCACCCATCATGAAGAGATCAAGGTTTCTTGAAGGCCTGCCGACCACCATTTCATGGAGGGTAGGATCGATAAAATCCGGGCCGCAATTGAAGGGCTGAACTGTTAAGCCCCGACGGGCAAGGGCTGCCATTATGCCGAGAGTCAACAGGGTCTTGCCTGATCCGCTACGGGGAGCCCCGATCATACATGCCGAAAATGTTTTCACTTAGATCCCCACCACGAGAAACCTGCCGCCCAACAGAAAGAGCATGAAGAGCAGTGATCCGAGATACATCAGCCGGTTGGTTTTTAAAATATCTTCAGGGTCAAGGGCTCGGTCATTATCACCAATAAAAGGTTTTTCAACAATGCCGCCAAAATAACGGGAAGGGCCACCCAATCGTACACCGAGGGCACCGGCCACCGCTGCCTCAGGATGACCGGCATTGGGGCTGGCATGCTGCAGGCGGTCGCGCAGAAAAATTGTTGTCGCCTGCCGATAATGGAGCCCCAGAAAAAAGGCGGCCACAATAAGAAAGAATGGGCTGAGCCGGGCCGGTAGGAAATTAAGCACATCGTCGAGTCGGGCAGCCACCCGGCCAAAAAGGAGATATTGCCGGTTTTTATAACCGAACATCGAGTCCATGGTATTGGCGGCCTTATAGAACAGTGCCCCAATTGCCGTAAGCAAGATGGCATCCAGGCCAAAAAACGGCGCCGACAGACCACAGACTATGCCCCAGAAAACAGGGGCGGTCACTCCGTCAACGGTATTTTCGGCGACCGTCTCGACACAGGCCCGACAGACTGCGGCCCTGTCAAGGGCCTCGGTATCCCGACCGACTATCATGGCCACCGCCTTTCTGGCAGCCGGTAGATCGTCTGCCTGTAAATAATGGTAGACATCCTCACTGTGCCGGGCCAGATCGCGGGCCGCAAGGGTTGTGTAGAGCAGAAATACCGCCAGGATATCAGCCAATATCGGTGAGGTGCGGTGTAGGCCAAGCAGGATCAGGGTGGCAGTCATAACCGTCAGAGAGAGCACGACAATGACCGTCACGGCCCCGGCTACCACCTCGTTTTTTAAGCGTGCCCGAAAAAACTGTTCGCTCCTCTGACAGAGCCAGCCGATCATTTTTACCGGGTGCGGCCAGGACCGGGGATCTCCCAGGACAAAATCCAAGAGAAGGGCCAGAAAAATCTGCAGGGCATAGATCATCGTATGTACACGTTAATCGCTATAAATGGAGTAGGGCATATATCGCCGGCATATCAAGGCTTTCTCTCACCCTGTCGGCCAATCTGTCAAAGGCTGCTTCGAGATCAAAGGGAGCGAGGATTTCGCCAACCGGTGGTAGCCCCTTTCTGGTGCGCAGGCTATCGATAAACCAGCGTCTGAAGTGGTCTTCATCAAAGATTCCATGCAGATAACTTCCCCAGATCAGGCCATTATGTCCCACTGCCCCACAGAAAATGTCGTTGCCAAAGGCCAGGGCCGGTTCCAGTGACGACGACGAGATGCCATGGTGGATCTCGTAGCCCTTTACCGTGAGGCCCGATGGCAGATGGAGGCCGGTCCGGCGGGTGAGTGTCTTGTGCTCCTTTAACTCGGTGACGAGATCAAGCAGGCCCAGTCCGGAGGCCTGAGGTGCGGCCGATTCTAGCCGCAAGGGATCGTGCACGGTCTTTCCCAGCATCTGATAGCCACCGCAGATGCCGACGATTTCACAGCCAGCATCGGCAAGCCTTGTGAGGGCTCCGAAAAAATCCTGTTCCTTAAGAAAACCCAGATCGCCCATGACATTTTTGGAACCGGGCAGGATAACAGCGTCGGGCCTACCTATATCGGCGGCCCGGGAAACCACCCGCAGGTGGACATCGGGTTCCGCCAGAAAGGGTTCAAGGTCGGTAAAATTGGCGATATGCGGCAGACTGATAACGACAATCTCGACATGATGCCCAGTCGGAATCGGACGGTCATAGACGCCGCCCTTAAAGGAGACCGAATCTTCCTCCGGCAGGCCGAGGTCATGGAAATAGGGCACAACCCCGAGGACCTCGCGTCCGGTATGATCGCGTAGATAAGAGTGGGCGGAATCGAGCAGGGAGGCCTGGCCGCGAAACCTGTTGACCACAAAGCCTGCGACGAGCTGCCTCTCCCACTCAGCCAGGACCTCCATGGTGCCGACAAAAGAGGCATATACCCCGCCGCGATCAATATCACCGACCAGCAGGACCGGACTGTCGGCATACCGGGCCATGCGCATGTTGACGATGTCATGGTGCTTAAGATTGATCTCTCCGGGCGATCCGGCCCCTTCGAGGATAATGGCGTCATAGTCGCTTGCCAGACTGTCATAGCAGGACCGAACAACATCCCAGGCCTGGTCTTTAAAAAGGGTGTACTCGTTGACCGACATATTCTGTACCGGTCGGCCCCGGACGATGACCTGACTGCCCGTATCGGAGTTGGGTTTGAGCAGCACCGGATTCATCCTGATGTCGGGATCAAGCCGCGCGGCCTGGGCCTGGACTACCTGGGCCCGGCCCATCTCCTCGCCATGCAGGGTCACAAAGGAGTTGAGCGACATATTCTGGGCCTTGAAGGGGGCCACCCGCATCCCGTCCTGCAGCAGAATTCGGCAGAGGGCGGCGGTCAGCACCGATTTTCCGGCATTCGAGGAGGTACCCTGAAACATCAGGCTGCCGGTTTTTTTCGTCTTGCTGGTAGAAACCTTCGTTCGTGCCAGAATGCCGGCAAGCGCCGCGATAAGTCGCCCGTTCTCAGACTCCGTACGGACCGCGACTCGGATATATGAGCTGTCAAGTCCAGTGTAGTTGTCGCAACGACGTATCAGGATACCCTGTTCCGCCAGTCTTGCCGCCAGTTCCCGGGCATCGATGCGACCAGTCAATCGGGCAAAGAGATAGTTGGCCCGGCCCGGATAGACTGAGAGGTCGGGGAAGTTCTGGAGTTCTTTGCAAAATGCACTGCGCAGGCTCTCACATGTCGTCCGGGTCCTCTGCTGATATTCCCGGTCATGCAGGGCTTTCGTGCCAATG
>JAUYSF010000023.1 GCA_030696435.1 Desulfoprunum sp.
GCCGGTCGAAAGTTCGAATGCGGACCGGGACTGACCACCAGTGACATAGCCCCGTCCGGGGTGAGTGTGGTCATTCCTCTTTCGCCACAGGAGCCGGGGCAGGACTTTGCCTTTGAGCTCTCACTCAACGGTAGTGAACAGATGCATTTCGTCCCTCTTGCCGAAACCACTTCCGTGCAGCTGCAGTCGGATTGGCCGTCGCCGAGTTTTAACGGCGCTTTTCTGCCGACCGAGCGCAAGGTGGGGCCCCAAGGTTTTTCCGCCAGATGGAATGTCCTGCATCTCAACAGAAATTACCCGCAGCACTGGGTCGGTAATCAGTACAAAGTCGAATCATCCTCTTTCGGGCTGAACCTGCTGATTACGGCAGATGTTTATCAGAAAACGACTCGAATAGCCAAGTACGCCGTGATGTTCATCGTTTTCACCTTCACCGCCTTCTTCTTTACCGAAGTGATCAACCGAAAGCGGATACACCCGGTGCAGTATCTCCTGATCGGCCTGGCTGTCATCCTGTTCTATACCTCTCTGCTGTCTCTTTCGGAATACCTTGAATTCAATCGTGCCTATCTCCTTTCCGCCGGTATCATCACCCTCATCATAACCGGCTATTCCAGTGCCATTGTGCGCAATAGGTATTTCACGATGACCATATTTTCAATATTGCTCATCCTTTACTCCTATCTCTTTATCGTCCTACAGTTGGAAGACTATGCCCTGCTCATGGGCAGTGCCGGTTTGCTCGCAGTCTTGACAACCGTCATGTTCATAACCCGGAAGATAAACTGGTATGAACTGGATATGGGCGCGAATCAATAACTCAACCTCAAGGCACTCCATGAATATCTCAGTGATCCTGGCCCATCCGGCCAAAGGGAGCTTCAACCATGCCATTGCCGAGGCGGCAGTCTTGGCGGCAGAACAAAATGGCCACAGGGTTATGTTCCATGACCTCTATGCCGAAGGCTTCGATCCCCTGCTTACGGCGGCGGAAATCGCCGGAGATGCCGAGCTGCCGACGGCAATTGCTCAGCATTGCCGGGAGATCGCTGCCGCGGACGGCATCATAATTGTCCATCCCAACTGGTGGGGCCAGCCACCGGCTATACTCAAAGGCTGGGTGGATAGGGTCATCCGGCCAGATATGGCCTATCGGTTTGACGAAGGAGACAGTGGCGAAGGTATACCAATCGGGCTGTTGAAGGCCGGGAGCGCCCTGGTGTTCAACACCTCCAACACCTCGGAACTACGGGAGAGAGAGGTCTTTGGTGATCCCTTGGAGATCCTTTGGAAGAACTGCATCTTCGATTTATGCGGAGTACAGGGCTTTCAGCGCCGGATGTTTTCAGTCGTGGTGACCAGCACCGAGGCACAGCGCCGGGACTGGCTGGCCGAGGTTCGGGCCTCGGTACGCCACTCTTTCCCCGCGCTGTGAGGCCGCAAAAAATGTCCTCATGAGTACAGTCTTGCAGCAGAGTGATCGGCCGGCTTCGACTCTGCTCAATCACTGGGGCAGTGGGGGACAATCTGGCTTCGATTTGACTGGCATCACACGCTGCCAAGGAGTTCCAGCGTCTGCGGCTCGGTTCAGGTACCGGCTAAAAAAGCCATCGTCTACCGGGGAAGGTCCTCAATTTCGCCTGGTCTTGCAAATTTTCCTCGATTTTCCTTCTTTTTCTCCTGTCTCTGCAGATATAATAAGAGCTTGTCCGTAAAGAAACACTTTCCAGCCCGTCGTAAGTTATGAGGAGGATGTATGGAAACAAAGGATATCTTCGATCTCGAAGTTCTAAGGCAGAAAAAGGCACGCTTCGCCCAGTTCTTCGGCAGATTTGCCATTTTTCGCCCTCTCCTGGGTAAAGGCAAGCTCATTCTGGCGATCCTGCTCGGGTTGCTCTTTGTCTCCGAATATTTTCTGGTCTATGTCCAGCCCAATGAGTTCGGCATCAAGGTGGTGCGAATCGGCATGCAGAAAGGGGTGCACAAGGAGATCTATCCGCCTGGCTATCAGTTTGTCATACCCGGTTTCCAGGAGATGATCACCTTGCCTCGTGACATCCAGGTCCTCGAATTAACCAACTCTCCCGGCACGGCGAGCAATGAGGCCAGGACGGAGCGGGCGGCCCATATCCAAACCTCCGACGGCTTTTATGTCAGTGTCGATGTCTCGATTGTCTACAAAATCGCCGATCCCTATCTGGTGGTGACGACTATCGGGCCGGGCCGACTGTTTGAAGATAACGGTATCATCCCCAAGACTGAACCCGCCCTCAAGGCGACCCTGGGCGAGTTGACCACCGAGGAATTTTTTAACAGCCCTCTGCGGGTCAACAAGACCGAACAGGCCAAAAAAATGCTCAACGCCGAACTCCTGGCCAAGGGAATCAAGGTGGAGCAGGTGCTGGTACGCTACTTCAAATACAGCGACGAGATCCAGCGCAATATCGAGCAGAAAAAGTTGAAGGATCAGCTCGTCTTTAAGAATCAGGCGGAAGGTCGGGCGGCAAAAGAGGAGGCTATCCTGAAAAAAATTGTCCAGGAAGGCAAGGCCACTATCACAGTGGAGATGGAGGGCGGTAGTGCCTACGTCACCAAACGCAATGCTGAACGGGACCGCTATGTGCGGACCAAGAACGCGGAGGCCGATCTGTTGGTCAAACTTGCCGAGGCTGAGAGGGTCCGCCTGAAAAATGAAGCCTTGCAGGGCATGGGCTCGGAACGGATGGTTGGTTTGAAAATGGCCGAGGTCTACAAAGGGCTCGATATCGTCATCTTGCCGAGCGACGGCGCCGCAGGAATCAATCCCCTCGACCTGAACAAAACCCTGCAACTGTTTGAAGTCCGCCAAGGAGGCAGCAAATGAAACTCTCACATATCCTCAGCCTCGTGTGCACTGTCATGTTGTTGTCCGGCTGTATACCCCATACCACCGGCAAGACCGAGGTCGGTGTCCGGACCAAAAAAATTGCCCTGTGGGGCGAGAAGGGCGTTGAGAACAGGGCCTACGCACCCGGTTCGACCAGCTTTTTTCTACCGATAATCAACGATTGGCACACCTTCGATATCAAGCTGCAAAATCTGGAGATGACCATCCAGCCTAATCGGGGTGATCGGGCCTCACGGGATGACCTGTTGTTTAAGACCATCGACGGCAACGATATCAGCCTTGATGTGATCATCGTCTATCGTATCGACCCGGAGAAGGCCCCGTTTATCCTGCAGTATGTAGCGACGGACAATGCCACCCTGCGCGAAAAGGTGGTCCGCACCATTGCCCGCAGCAAACCGCGCGATATCTTCGGCTCCCTCAAAACCGAGGAGTTTTATGTGGCAGATAAACGGGCCGCCAAGTCGGAGCAGTCGAAACTGGTCCTCCAGGAGATGCTCGGGCCCTACGGCATTATTGTCGAGAAGGTGCTGACCAATGACTACCGCTTCAACGCCGAATACCAGAAGGCCATCGAGGACAAAAAGGTGGCCGACCAGCAGATGGAGCAGAACAAATCGGCCCAACACGCCGCCCTTGAGGAATACAGGAAGATCCTCGAAGAGGCCAAAGGCGAGGTCAACAAGCTGGTTGCCGATGCCGATGGCGCCTTTCTCAGGGCCAAGATCGAGGCCGATGCCTATTATGAAAAGCAGAAATATCTGGCCGAGGCGATCATGGCCGAAGGTAAGGCTGATGCCCGGGGTATTGAACAGATGAATAAGGCCCTGGCCGGTGGTGGCGGTGAAACCATGGTCAAACTGGCTATCGCCGAGGCCCTGCAGGGCAAAAGGATCATGCTACTGCCGACCTCTGAAGGGGGCATGAATCTCAAGACGACGAATATGAATAGCCTCATTGAGACACTGGGCGTGAAGGCCCTCTCCGAAGAGCCGCCGGCTAAATAATGTTCTACTAAGAAAAAACGATGATAAGAAAAATCACTGAGGATCAATCTAAAGGTAAAGAAATAGATGTGCTTTGTCCTGAATGTAATCGGAGTACAAGGCATGTAGTAAGACAATCATTTTATGACCACTGGCAATCTGATGACCACCCAGAATATTACGTGCAAGGAGGAACAGATTATCAGATTGTTGAATGCTTAGGTTGTAGAACTGTTACATTTAGAACTGACGGGTGGTTTTCCGAAGATGCTGAAGGAACAATTCAACTCTTTCCAAAGAGATCGAACAATACTTTAGTGATAAAGGATTTTTATGAGGTTCCTAGAAAATTACGGAGGATACATAAAGAAATTATAAATTCTTTCAATGATGATCTTCTGATTTTATGTGCAGCGGGACTAAGGTCTATAATTGAAGGTATTTGTGACGAGAAAGGAATCAAGGATGGGCCAGTTGAGTTAATTGATAATGGTAGAATAAAAAAAATAACTAGAAAAACAAATCTTCAGGGTAAAATATCAGGGTTGGCAGAGAAAAACATTTTAACTCAATCTAACGCAGAAATGCTTCATGAACATAGATTTTTGGGCAATGAGGCATTGCATGAACTTTCACAACCATCTGTTAAAGAGTTAAAACTGGCAATCGAAATAGTTGAACATATGCTTGAAAATATTTATGAGCTTCCATCAAAAGCAAAAGAATTGCGTGGATTCAAAGGAAAACGTAAAAATTTGTAGAACAAATCGTTGCAGCGGAAGCCGCAAACAGCGCGGCTTCCGCTGCAACTCACCGTTCTGCCCCAACATAGAGTGCACTCGCTTGCCAGTCGGCTTTACCTGTTGAAATAATTAGATATTTAATAATGGAAACATCTGTCGAGTATTTAAACTTCACAAAAAGAGAACCCAACATGCCTCAAGCACTTATTGTTTATTCAACCCGTACCGGTGAAACCAGGAACATTGCTGAACTGATCGCAGAAGGATTACGATTTTCAGCAGTTGAGGTGACCTTGAAGGATGTAACGGAGATCAAACGTGAGACCGAGCTGGCCGGCTTTGATATCTATGTATTCGGCTCATCCACCTATCATGGTGAGATGATGGACAGGATGAAGACGTTTCTATTCCTCGCCGAAAGGGCTGAGCTCAAAGGTAAGATAGGAGGAGCGTTTGGTTCGTTTGGCTGGAGTGGTGAAGCGGCCGAGCGGATTTTCAATACTATGAAAAACATATACGGGATGGATATGGTCAGCTCACCGCTGATGTTGAAATTCAGTTCGATTGACGGAGGAATCAAGGTAGCCCAGGCCTATGGCAAAGAACTGGCCGGCAAGGCTGTATAAGGGATACTGACCGACTTCATGATGGAGCCAGATCTGCCTTTGGCTTTGACCCGTAATGGAGAGAAGCCAGAGGCACAAAAAAAGAATTTAACAA
>JAUYSF010000029.1 GCA_030696435.1 Desulfoprunum sp.
TGGTCGTGCTGGGCAGAATCTAGTTTAAAAGTGATTGTCAATGACAAGGGACCCACCCAAAAGGAAGATGTCATGCCGAACAATCCAAAGCCAGACCTGGCGCCACACCCGGTTTCATTTTATGTGATACTGGGCGCGGTGTTATTTGCCTTCATCCAAACATTCTCGCTCCTTTCTCCCATTCTGTTATCGTTTCTGCTTGTGCTACTGTTCTCTCTCGCAGTCAATCCGGTGATTTCCCGGATGCGGACTTTGACGGGCGGCAGAAAAATACCGACGGGGTTGGTCGCGGTGGGTTTGATCGCGGGTATTGCGTTGATAGGCTGGGCCTTATTCGAGCCAATGAAGACCTCGGTCATAAATCTGTCGGAAGCCTTGCCCGGATACTGGGAACGTCTGCAAAAACCTCTGATTAAAATGGAGCAGCAATCAGTGCTTTTCGAGAAAAAGCTGCAGGCCGAAGTCAGCACTGAAATCGCCCAAGACGATTCAGCGGCCGGCAAACCGGAAGCCGGGGCTCAAATCAGCGGATCAGCTCCAGCCAAATCCCCTAAGGAGCCGAAATCGCTTCGTTCCAGTTTGAGTGAGATGTTTCAGGGTTTGCTCGGCAGTTTCACCGCAGGGGCCTTCAACGGGGCGCAGATATTTGTCGTTTTGGTGACGGTTTTTTTCGGTGTGGTCTATATGCTCATGAATCCCCGTCCGATTCTTGGGGCAATGTTTACCCTTGTACCCGAGCAGCACCATAACCAGGCCCTGATCATCATGCAGCGCATCGGCAGATTTGTCCCCGCCTGGGCCGGGGCGACACTGCTGGGAATGCTGACAATCGGCCTGCTGGTATTCCTGCTCATGTGGCCGATCTTTGGCTTCATGGACGCCTTGGTCCTCGGGCTGACTGCGGGTGTTCTGGAAGCTATCCCTTTTCTCGGTCCTATTTTCAGCGCCGTGCCCGCCATCCTGCTCGCTCTCGGCAAAGGAGGGATGACCCCGCTGTGGGTCGTGCTTGCCTATATTACAGTTCAGGCCTTGGAGAACAATGTCGTTCTGCCTTTCATCATGGCCCGCGGCATGAAATTGCATCCGGTGGCTGTGATTTTTTCCATGCTCCTGTGTGTAGCCGCCTTTGGCGTGCTGGGTGTTCTGGTCGCGGCCCCTCTGGTGGCAATTGTCAGTATTGTGCACAACGAGCTGTATCGAAAAGTCTTTCTTCCTACGGTAACAGACGCAGATCTGGATCGTCTGGCAGGGATTGCTTTGCACGAAAAGCAATCTGTTGACACGTGATGCGGACAGGCAGCAATTTCCTGTTTTAAAAGTACTTCAAGGCTGTTTTTCAGATCTGTCAGTAACGACCTCCCGGTGGTCATATGTCAAGCCAAATCACCCCTGCCAACATCAGCCAATCCGCTCCCGGACACTTCGTTGTATCCGGTAGCTGGACCGCTCGAACTGTGGCCGATATGAATCAGAAGCTAGCGGCCATTGTTGATTCCGATACCCCCGAAGTGCTGGTTGATGGTTCACATTTGCAGGCAATCGACAGTGTCGGTGTCTGGACCCTGCAACGGCAATTCAAAAAAATGCGTGACGCAGGTCGGTCGATACGCCTGCTCGACTGGCCTCCGCAGTTTCAAAAATTGCTGGATGTCGTCGAAAAGCAGCTCGATATCCCTGTGCCAGCACCACCGCACCACTCATTGCTGGAGACAATCGGCAGGAAAGGCGAGGCCGCCTGGCAGGGCATGTTTGCCCTGCTGAGCTTTATCGGTGAATGCGCGCTTGCCCTGCTGCGCATCGCCCCACAACCAAAGCGTTGGCGCTGGCGACTGGTGCTGAAAAACATCCAGATTGCCGGCTTTGACGCCCTACCGATCATCGGACTCACAGCCTTTTTACTGGGGATCGTCGTGGCCTACCAGGGTGCAGACCAACTCAGGCATTATGGCGCCAATATCTTCGTGGTTGACTTGGTCGGTTTTGCCATGCTGCGCGAATTTTCGCCACTCATCACCGCCATCATCATCGCCGGGCGATCAGGCTCGGCCTATGCGGCCCAGATCGGCACCATGGTGGTCACCGAAGAGATCGATGGCATGCGCACCATCGGCATCGAACCCATCGACTTTCTCGTCTTGCCAAAAATTATCGCCCTGCTGGTGGCCTTGCCATTATTGACTGTTTTTGCCGACGTCACCGGTGTCTTTGGCGGCATGTTCATGGCCCGCTCGCAGCTCGATATCAACTTTCACGAATTTCTGGTGCGCTTTGGCAGCGTGATACATCTGTCGGCTTTGTTGGTCGGGGTCGGCAAGGCCTTTGTCTTTGCCGCCATCATCGCCATCGTTGGTTGCTACCAGGGCTTTCGTACCAAAGGGAACGCCGACAGCGTTGGTCGGCAGACCACCCGCAGCGTGGTCCAGTCCATCTTTATCGTAATCATCCTGGATTCGGGCTTTTCGGTCATTTTCAGCATACTGGATCTTTAATATGCAGAGCGCAACCAATACGAACACTGCCGCCCCTAACAAGAGCCCGAATATTATAGAGATGCGCGGGGTTAGCACCCGTTTTGGCAGCCATGTTGTCCATGCCGACCTGGACCTGGAGGTGCGGCAAGGCGAGATATTTGCCATCGTCGGCGGCAGTGGCTCAGGCAAATCAACCCTCCTGCGCGAAATGATCATGCTGCATCGCCCGGACTCAGGGACGATAAAAGTCCTTGATACCGACGTCCTGGCACTCTCTCCCGGAGAGGCCCATATTCTGCGCCAGCGCTGGGGCGTCATGTTCCAGCACGGCGGCCTGTTCGGCACGCTCAACGTCCGGGACAATGTCGGCCTGCCGCTGCGCGAACACACCGATCTTGATGACACGCTCATCAATGAACTCGCCGCCTGGAAGATTACCCTGAGTGGCCTGGAGCCGGAAGCAGGCCTGCAGTACCCGACTGAATTGAGTGGCGGCATGCTCAAACGGGCATCCATGGCGCGGGCGCTGGCCCTCGACCCGGAGCTGCTGTTTCTCGATGAGCCCACCGCAGGCCTGGACCCAGGTGGCGCCGGCGGCATCGATACCCTGGTGCGCAGCCTGCACGAGCTCTATCAATCGACCATCGTCATCATCACCCATGATCTGGATTTTTTGTGGCAGGTTACCGACCGGGTCGCCGTGCTGGGTGAAGGTAAGGTGGTCGGCGTAGGCTCGATGTCGGAACTGGCACAGATGGATCATCCAATTATTCGCGAATACTTCGACGGCCCACGCGGCAGAGCGGCACAGGAGCAGGCGCAGACCCAGGCCGGAGTTCAACAACACGACAAGGAGCAGCCGTGGACGCAAAAGTAAACTATGCAGCGGTCGGCGTATTCGTTCTTGCCCTTTGTGCGATATTCATCGCAGGTATATTGTGGCTTGCCGTCGGCGCCGGCAACAAAAAAGACTATGTTCTGTATATGGCCATCATCAACGAATCGGTGGCCGGCCTCAATGTTGATGCCCCCGTTAAATTTCTGGGTGTCGATGTTGGCAAGGTGCAGAAAATCCAATTAGATCCGGCCAATCCGCAGGAAGTACAACTGCTTTTCGCGATCGAGAAAGGAACACCCATCAGAGAAGACACCGAGGCAGTTTTAAAAACACAAGGGTTAACCGGTATCGCCTATGTTGAGCTAAGCGGCAGCACACCGGGCTCACCACCTTTGGCGGCAGCCGCGCCGGGCCAATACCCGATGATCCGGACCAAACCATCTTTAAGCGCACGACTGGAAAACGTCCTGACCTCAGTGCTTGCCAAGCTTGACCGGACCTCGACCAACATCGACGCCATGTTTGATGATCAAAATCGGGCTGAAGTTAAAAAAATCCTTGCCAACACCTCGCTTGTGATGAGCACGATTGCTGCACAACGGCAGGACATCAGCCGATTTATTACGAACGCCGCGAAAACTGCAGATAATGCCGCGCTCGCGGCCCCCCAAATCGAGCCAGTGCTGAATCGCATCAGCACGGCAGCCGATGCCGTCGAGAAAATGGCCCAGGAGGCGACTCTTGCCAGCACAGACGCCAAAAAAGTCTTTGCCGAAGTGGGTACAGGCGTGCACCAATTCACCGGCGAAACACTGCCGGAAACGGAGCGGCTGTTAGTTGGACTCAACGCCCTGCTCGTTTCTCTCAGACGCCTGAGCGAGCAAACCGAACGCAACCCCAGCAGTCTGCTGCGCGGTCGCCAACCCGTTCTTTTGGGACCAGGAGAAACGATATCGCCATGATCACTCTCTCAAGCCAACACAGACTCTGCCATTTTGGCGCCATGGCCCTTGTGGCATCGCTATTGTGCGGCTGTTCCATGCTGCTTCCTGCCAAATCGCCGACGCCAACGCTCTATTCATTTGATAGCCCACAACCAGTGGGTCAGACGGTATCAGCAGCACCGGTTAAAATGGGTGCGCCGACGCTTATCGTCAGTATCCCGCGGGCCGCATCTGGTTTTGATAGCCAGCAGATCATCTATATCCGCCAGGCCCATACGTTCGAATATTTCAGGCAGAGCCAATGGGCTGATGCCCCAGCAGGCATGATTTTACCGCTGATCGTGGCCGCACTGGAGCGTAGCGGTCAATTCAGTGCTGTCATCCAGTCGCCCACCAGTGCTGTCGGCCAGTTGCGTCTGGATGTTGAGATCGTGCGACTGCAGCATGAATTCCTGACCTTGCCGAGCCAGGCCCATTTCACCTTGCGGGCGCATCTGCTCGATACTGCAACACGACAGGTTGTGGCCTGGCGCGAGTTTGACACAATCGTTCCTTCGGCCAGTGAAGATCCATACGGTGGTGTGCTTGCCGCCAATAGCGCCGTACGGCTTGTCATCGAACAACTTGCCCTCTTTTGTGGGCAGACAGCCGGTAATTTGCCAAAGATACAGCCGTAATCTGTAAAAAGTATGACTCGATCTTGCTGCTAACGTTTTGGAGTCGCAATCACATCTGACATTCTGCTCTTGTAACCTGAAGCATCGAGGGATTGATATGAAAGTACTACCAGACATGAGGCAGGCCTGGTTAGGCCGGCTTGGGTTGCTCTCATTTGAACTGATTGTGACCAAATCCCAACTGTTTACTTATTTTTTGGCTTATCTGCTGGTAAAGGGGGTACCAAGTTTGAATTGGAAGGGCATTTTGGTAGCTTGTCGATTCCAGCAAGCGCTTTCAGTTCCTTCCAACTCGTTGCCGGGCAACTCAAAATCTTCTTGGCAGGCATGCACCACACTTCATAGGTGTCGATCTTTTGAGTTGATAAGCACTGTTGGAACTCCTTAACCTCAAGGTACTTTGGAGGGAGTGCGGCAAAACTATTTGTTGCCAGAATAGCGAATATCAAGCCTATGAAGGTGGGGAGTGAACGTTTTAACATACTTTGTGCCTTTAGCTTGCGAATGGGTTGAAACGATTGAGCGAATACGCGAATCAGCAGGTGTGATGTAATAACCATCCCACTTTCAGGTATTCTTTGCGGTTGCCGCCTTCTTGCTATAAAAGAGCTGCAGATATATCTCATCCGACTATGGTCCGATGTTCCCTGGGAACCGCCGCAGACCCGCATGCCAGGTAGTGTCAGGGCTTGGCAAGAATATCCCCAGGCTGACATATTAGTTGTTTTATTGCAATCTGTTAAGGAACTATACACTTGTGAGTTTATCGATAAACTGATTAGATCAGGGTCTATGCAGTCATCACTACACACACTCATTCGGCTCCTGCACCAATGAAAATACTGTCGACCTTTTTACCTTGCTTGAATTTGAATATTAACCCGCCGAAGATGGAACCTGCCACAAAAGATTCAAACTGCTCGCTTTCCTCCTGATTTTTAAAGTGTCCATAGGCTTTGTTAACCTCTTGTTCAGTGCTACCGATACGAAGTCCTTTTGTGGTCTGCAGACTGCAGGGGGTAGTAACAGTAATAGCCCCGATTCTTTTTGGACGACCCTTTTTCACTGAAACCATATCAAGCTCGATCCCGCAATCGGCATATTTCCAATGTTGGTGATATTCGCCGTCAGCACCCATAAGTTGGTCAGGTCCTAGCTTCGCTTTGCAAGGAATTAATTTATTGACTTCTTTTTCAGGGAGGCCTAGGAGTCTGTCGGATTATAGTAATTTTTTCTCAGATCAAGGCATTTTCGAAAATTAAGCGCAGCCATATAGTTGATATTGCGAGCATTAATTTTCGAAAATAACGCAGAGATGGGGAGAAAGGGCATAATCCGACAGGCTCCTAGGTAAAGCTCTCCTACCTTTTCCTTTTCATAGACGAAATCTTCAGAGGCAAAAGCAATACCACACACCGCACGTCTGCTTGCTGTCGAGCCGCCTCACGAGCCTGTTCCTCAAAACCTCGCTGTTTCTCTCGTTCTTCAGCCATCTGCCCGACAGAAACATCACCGCCCTGCGGCGGCTTGCTGGTCTTTCTCTGCTTGACTGCCTGCCATCTGCTGAACCGGGAGGACAAGCCGGAAGCCGAGGGTATCGTCCACGCCGTCAGGCGTGGCGTAGTTCCGGTACCCCGCCTTCAGGTAATACGGGATTTTGTTCCAACTGCCGCCGCGAATCACGTGGTCCGAGCCGGATAAAGGCCCCGAAGGATCCGCATCAGGACTCTTGGCATAATATTCTTTATCATACCAGTCCTGGCACCATTCCCACACATTCCCGTGCATATCATACAGGCCCCAGGCGTTGGGCAGCAACATCCCAACCGGATGCGTTTTCTTGCCGGAGTTGCCTTTAAACCAGGCATACTGCGAAAGCAAGCCTTCATCATCTTCATCATCACCAAAAAAGTAGGCGGTCTTGGTGCCCGCACGGGCCGCATATTCCCATTCCGCCTCGGTGGGCAGCCGGTAGTGCTTGCCCTCTTTCTGGTTCAAGGCGGCGATGAATTTCTGCACATCATCCCAGGAAACCTGCTCAACCGGACGGGTGCTCCCCTTGAACTTGCTGGGATTTCTGCCCATGATCGCGGCCCACTGCTTCTGCGTGACCTCATGCTTGCCCATGTAAAAGGGGGTGCTGATGGTGACACTGTGGCGGGTTGCATCGGCTTCGGCTTCAAAACTCTTGTCCACACCCATTTGAAACGAACCGGAGGGGATGAGGATCAATTCCATGTCGATGGAGTTTTTGATCTCCTCGGGGCCGCCGGCGTCAATGGCCGGAGATTCCGAGGCCGCCCCAAGACCGGCGAGCCCAAGGAGCAACATGCCTGCAAGTAGAAGATTGCTGATTGTTTGTCTTGCCTGTACTTCGTTGTGCATCTCTTTTTCTCCTTGATTTCTCAGTAACTCGGCGAAATTCAACAATGAGTTGAGCGGCTTGCCCGCTGGAACGAGTGGCTCGCCAAAATATTTATCGCACAAATCAAAGTCCTCCGTCAGCGGTAATCACGTCCCTTCTCGGGCACAAAAGCCCCTCTACGGGAAATTTAATCAATTTCATGCGGTTCTCATCGATTTTCCAGGCGAACTTAGCTGGAATCATTGCATTGCCTTCCTTATTGTCAAGAACAGCAATAATTGAATCAGGAAGCTGATGTCCGCGAATTTCACATGTGCCAATGAACTGCGGGGTGAGTTTTGAGTGTGGAGGAAACTTCAGAACATCACGGACAGTTCCATTCACATCTAGCAATACGTACTCATCCCCACAGATTTGCCAAGAAACCAGGAAAAGACGTTCAGAGATTTCTGTGCCTCCGAGATCCTTGAGCCCCAAATCATTATGTCTTTTCTCAATCACATCAACGCTCTCATTGGTCATAGTTTGGCCGATTAATTGTGCAGGGATATCTGAGCCACATCGAACAAACCTAAATCCATCGGTCGCACAAAGACCACTTTGGCAAAAAAGAAAAAAAGCCAGTATCGAGCTGCACAGAAGAATTTTCATTCTCATTATTTCACCATTGGCCCAACGAGTCTGTAGGAAAAGGTTCCTGATTTTTAAATTTTCTGTTTTTTGACATTTTGTGCCCTATGGGACACTGCTTTTAAGGAAAAAAAGACAAAATAACAGATGATTAATTCATTAATCACTCCTGCGCAAGTTCCTTAATGCAAAAAAACACTTTAAAATCAATTAAATCAGCCTATTTTTACCGCAGTTGAGCGGTCTCCAGATCGATTTTCTAGATTTCTTAAATATGTTTCCCAATGATACCAGGATTCAAAAACGATAAATTGACTTTTTCTACAGGCCCAACGTGCAGGTCAGCCGCACCGGGCCGCTGACGTAAGAATTCAAAACCGCGGCCTTCCCGGTGTCGGTTGGAGTTAGTGGTTCGCTGATTTCTTAATATTTTTCGCACTGGATCGACAAAAGATTACCATTTGTTTCGTATGTTGCAGCCAAGCCAAATTGTTTAAAGGTTTCTTTGTGGTCGGCCACATTTCTAGAAATTAGCTTTCCGTTGTCTGCCAAGATTTGAAGGTATTTGTCAGCCAGACGATTGTTTTTTACCAACGTCGTAAAATATATTTTGCCGTTCTCGGATATGATGTTTCTCAATTGTCTCAACAAGATACTTGTATCATCAAGACAGTGGAGCAAATTCTCGGATATGATTGTAGCGAATGCATTTTCTTGAAATGGAAGATTAAGAGCGTCTGAATGAAGGAAAACTATATTGCCCGGCACCTTGCCGTTTTGTTTTATTAATCTTGATTTAGCCATTCTGAGCATTTTCAGCGACTGATCTGTTAAAACCACTGGCCGCTCGGTGTATTGGCTATATGCTTTTGCTGTAAATGCAAGAGATCCGCAACCGAGGTCCAAAACATTACCGTCGGTCGTAGACTGAAGTGCATCAGCTGCAATTTTGGGAAACATTTTGACCGAATATCCCCAAATAAGACGATTATAGATCGGATTGCACGCGACCAGGTCGTAAATAAAACCGAACTGAGTATCATACTCATTGCCAGATTCATTATCTGAGAGAACAGAGTAGATGCTGGGCTCAATGGAACGGAGTATGCTGTTTCCCAGCAACAAGGACGACAAGTCATTTTCATTAAATGTTGGCATATCATTCTTCTCCATATTTTCCAGCGAACGCTATAATCACCGGTTTATTGTGCAAAATGCAAGACCTGACCCTGCCAGTTTACATTGCTGTCATTGATTTCCAAGACGTTGCAAATGACTTTTTTGGCGCGTTCTTTGATGTCAGTCATCATACTCTCCTCCCGGCTTGAGTTATGCCGCTATTGCCCGGTCCGTCGCCCGATGGCCTCAACTTCGCTATTGAATTTTTCAGGTTCTTCCAAAAAGGGATAATGGGCGGAATGCTCGAACCATATCAATTTCTTTTCCGGTGCTTGGATGGCCTGAAAGTATTGCTCGGCCAAAATGGATGGGGCATTGTAATCATGTCTTCCAAGGAAAAAGTAGAGCGGAACCCCCACATCAGTGATCTGTTTGGACAGGTCCGCGTGGATCAATTCGTCGTAGCAGGAAGTCATGAAGAACTTCATGCCCCACATGATCTTGAAAAGATCCCAGAAGGAATACTCTTTGGAACGGGTATACATCTTGCCGGAAAAATATTGCTCGCCGAGTGGTGTTTTCTTCAGGCTGTTTTTGTCGTATATCACGCCGTTGAATTCCGAGAGCCATTTGCCTTTGACCTGAAAAGCTTGCATTAGCTTATCTTTCGCGTAAGGAGGGTGCCCCAATCGGGTCAGTTCGGTCAACGCTTCCTGGTTGTTGTGTTTCTTCGCTTCCGCCAGA
>JAUYSF010000271.1 GCA_030696435.1 Desulfoprunum sp.
GTCCTGGCATTATACCCGCATCTAGAGTGGGGATGGGCCTTTTGTTGTGCCGCATGCCGGGTAAGATAGATCAAAACAGATCGGTTTCGGTAAAAACTTGCGGAGAATAGAGTGCATGGTATAGTCAACAGGCAGTGCACAGTTAAGACCAAGAAAAAGTCAAAGGAGTAAAAAATATGAAGCAGGAGAGCGAACTGGAACGTCTTGAGAGTTTTGTGAGCAGTCTGCTGGCTCGCTACAATGGGCTCAAGGAAGAAAATGCCAAGCTTTCTCAGGATGTGACTGATAAAGACGGGATCATCGATGACCTTCGTGGCAGTCTCGCGCTTATGGAATCCGAGCGGAGTGAGATCAGCAATCGGGTCGGCGGCATTATCGACCAGATTGAGCAGTGGGAGAAGACCAACCCGGGTTCTACTTCTCAAAAGACGGCAACGGAAAACAGCGAAGGACGGATGCAGGCCAGCCTGTTTCCCTTTGAGCCGGGAAACAGCAAAGGGACGGATCACGACTGAAGGGAAGGATGTGGCTGAGGCAGTTGAGACCCTAATACGATGAGGCTGTAAGGCAGATGTCCGATCTGGAAAGATTAGTCCGATTCAAACTTCTTGGCCAGGAATATTCCTTCTACACCGGGGCGTCGGAGGTTGAGCTGGATACTATTTTCACTCTGGTGAAGTCACTCATTGAAGAGAATATCGGCGGCTCAAAAGGCACTCTTCCTGTCAGTAAGGTGGCGATACTGGCGTGTCTGAATATTGCTTCACAATATGTCAAGATGCAACAGGAGTTTGACAGCTACAAGGAAAACGCCGAGCGTCGGATCGGTAAACTTAACGACCAGATAAGCTACCGACTTTTAAACGAATAGTTCGAGCTGGCATTAAATGTTTTCGTTTGCTGAAAAGTCTGCTATACTATTTGTACAAGAACAGAGTAGTGGCCTTGAAGTAAGTGTTCGTGTGTGAAATTTTATATGGTGTTCTGTATCATGAGATACGGAAAGAAGGTTTTTCCCTGCGCTGTTGGTGATCTGCAGTGTGTGTTGAGCCAACTCTCTTAAAAAGGGTACCCTCCGCTGGTATTACAAGGAGAATCGTTCGCGAATTTCCTGAAGCTATCATGAGGCTGCCCACCTAATTTATTAGGTTTAACTGTCCTGTTGACACGGCAGTGTGGGGAAATTTTTCAGTCAAGGTGGGGCAGTGTATCCATCTTGTTTTGATATATCCAGTATTGTCAGGTGGTTATTGAGAGGACCTTGGTCCTCGTCGGTTCCCCCGTGCAACTGGAAAAAAGAAGATTGACGGCAGAAATGCTGTGAAAGCAGAATCAACCGAAATTGGGAAGCAGAGTTGCTTTTTTACAATATCACTTCATATACCTGTTATTTGAAAGAAGATATATGAAAGCGCCATCCTGGAGGCTGTTTCAGGATGCTCCTTGACGGGAGGAGAAAGTCTTGAGCTCAGACGAAATGTTAAATGTCCGGCACCTGGTTATGCAGTGTATAAACATGATGCTCAACGTATTGAGCCTGCATTGTGATTTCAGGTTGATCGCTACATGAGAGTGTCGTTTGTGCTGGTGCAACAGAAGAGACGTTGATTTTACCGGTTTTTCCCGAGGTACCTGCCTCACTGTACCTGCTGTGCGGGGGTGAGTTCTGGTCTTGATAGGCTGAGGGGAAAAAGACGCTGAAAGAACGTTTCGTCGATATGGTTCCCGGTTGTCGTTTTGAGCCAGAGGTATCTCGCGGCAAGAGCAGCCTGAAAACCGCAATCAAGGTTACTGGACCCTGATTGTCAGTTGCAATCATCCTCCCTTCTTTGTTTTCCCCGTCATCGGTTGTTCCCGCTTTTCCGATTTCCTGTTCTGTCAATCATTCCCCACGAAGAGGAATGTGTTCCCATGGGTATACTCAATCATCCCGTCGTATTCATCTGTCTTGGCATATGCGCAGGACTCATCATTGGTTTTTTCCTGAGAAAGCGCTTTGTTGAAGGACAGCAGAGCAATATCAAGGCTCAGAGCAAACAGATAGTCGAAAATGCTATTGTTGAGTCCTAACAGCTGAAAAAAGAGTCCCTGTTGCAGAGAAAAGAAGAGGCCAATCTCGTCAAGCAGGCCTTGGAAAAAGAACTCAAAACCGAGCGAGATGATCTGAAGGATGAGATACGTCAGTTTAACAAAAAGCGAGAGGCCTTGAAGACTGAGTGGGACGGTTTTGACGTCAAACAAGCTGAGCTGTTGGCCAATGAAAAACGCTTGAAGCAGAAAGAGGTTGATATCGATGAAAAAAACAAGGAAGTCGATCATCTGATAGGCAAGCAGCGCTATGAAATGGCCAGAATAGCCGGGATCAGTCAGGAAGATGCCAAGAAGATGTTGATGGATTCTCTTGAGAGCGAGGCTCGGATGGACGCCGCAATGCGTCTTGCCCGTATCGAGACTGAGATGAAAATGGAGGCGGACAGGAAAGGTAAAAATATCCTGGCCCTTGCCATCTCCCGCTATGCCGGAGACTATGTGGCGGATAAGACGGTTTCCATGGTGCCCCTGCCCAACGATGAGATGAAGGGCCGGATCATCGGCAGAGAAGGTCGGAACATCCGGGCAATTGAAGCAGCTACCGGCATCGACATCATCATCGATGATACACCGGAGGCGGTGATCCTGTCCGGCTTTAATCCGGTGCGCAGAGAAATCGCCCGGCTGGCGCTGCTACAACTCATTGGAGATGGCCGGATTCATCCGGGTCGCATCGAAGAGGTGGTCGCCAAAGTCACCAAGGAGCTTGAGCTCACTATCCGAGAGGCGGGCGAACAGGCGACCTTCGATGTGGGGGCACACGGTGTGCACGTCGAACTGATCAATATCCTGGGACGCTTAAAGTACCGGACGAGCTACGGTCAAAACGTCCTCCAGCATTCTCTTGAAGTGGCTTTTCTCTGCGGAATCATGGCTGCTGAACTCGGTGTCGATGTGAAAATGGCCAAACGGGCCGGACTCCTCCATGATATCGGCAAGGCTGTCGATCATGAGGTGGAAGGATCCCATGCGATTATCGGCCGCGATCTGGCCAAGAAATATGGTGAGCCGGAGGAGGTCGTCTATGCCATCGGTGCCCACCATGAGGACCTGCCACCTCAGAGCGTCATCGATATCCTGGTGCAGTCGGCGGATGCCCTTTCCGGTGCCCGGCCGGGGGCAAGAAAGGAAATGCTGCAAAGCTATGTCAAGCGCCTTGAGGATTTGGAAAATATCGCCAATTCATTTAGTGGGGTGGAAAAATCCTACGCCATTCAGGCCGGTCGGGATCTGAGGATCATCGTTGATTCAAAGAAAATCAAAGATAGCGAGGCCATTTTACTGAGCCAGGATATTGCCAAGTCCATTGAAAAACAATTAACCTATCCCGGCCAGATCCGTGTCACGGTGATCAGAGAGACGCGGGCCGTTGAGTATGCCAGGTAGAAAGATTCCCCAATTAAATTCCATGACAGGACATGAGTTGTACTATGCCTTCCATTGATGAACAGATAGCGCTGATAGAACGGGGGGTTGTTGATTGTATCTCCCGTGAAGAGCTCATTAAAAAACTGAAAAAATCCGAGGAAACAGGCGTTCCTTTGAAGATCAAGGCCGGTTTTGATCCAACTGCCCCCGATCTTCATCTCGGGCATACGGTCCTGCTGCAAAAGCTCAAACATTTTCAGGATTTGGGGCATGATGTCTATTTTTTGATTGGTGATTTCACCGGTATGATTGGTGATCCGACTTGTAAGTCGGAGACCAGAAAAGCCCTGACCTCCGAACAGGTGGCCCTGAATGCCGAGAGCTATAAAGAGCAGGTCTTCAAAATCCTCGATCCCGAGAAGACCAGGGTGGTGTTCAATAGCACCTGGCTGGGCAAGCTGGACTCCTATGATATGATCAGATTGGCCTCGGAATTGACCGTGGCCCGGATGTTTGAACGTGAAGATTTCAAAACCCGCTTTGAGACCGGCAAACCGATCTCCATTCATGAATTTCTCTACCCGCTGATCCAGGGCTATGACTCGGTGGCTATGCAGGCCGATGTTGAATTGGGCGGTACGGACCAGCTTTTCAACGTTCTCATGGGCAGGGACCTGCAGCGTTCAAGAGGCCAAGAGCCACAGATTGTTGTGACCATGCCGTTGCTTGAAGGCCTTGATGGGGTCAATAAGATGAGCAAATCACTCGGCAACTATATCGGTATCACCGAGTCTGCGGACAGCATCTATGGCAAGGTGCTTTCAGTCTCTGATGAGCTCATGTTTCGCTATTATGACCTGTTGAGCGACCTCAGCGATTCGGAGATCGCTCACCTGAAAGAGAGAATGCAGAAGGGGGAGATCCATCCCAAGGAAGTGAAAAAACAGTTGGCCAGGGAACTGACGGCACGGTTTCATTCAATTGAGGCAGCCCGTATGGCCGAAGAGAATTTTGAAAAGGTCTTTCAACAGGGTGGTTTGCCGGATTTCATCCCCGAGGTCCATCTTGCCAGAACGGGTGAGATATGGATCCCTCAGCTGCTCGTCGAGGCCGGCTTAGTCAGTTCCACCTCAGATGGCAGACGGATGATCCAGCAGAATGCCGTCACCCTTGATGGCGAAAAGATTGCTGATCAGGCTGCCAAGGTAGAGACCCAGGGTGAGGTCCTTCTCAAGGTGGGCAAAAGGCGCTTCTGTAAGGTGATCTTTTCCTGATCTGATAGTCTCTCTACAAGACATATCATGACAAAGGGGGATTGTGCACACTGCACAATCCCCCTTTGTCATTTTTTGAACCTTGTCCAGCCCTTATGCTCTCTCAGAATGACCTTCTGTAGACCACGTTCCTGGATTAATTAACTGCTGATTCCTTGTCTTTCTTCTGGCAGGCCTGGCAGACCCCGGAAAACTCGATATGGTGTCCGAGGATTTCGTAACTGCTGGCTGCCGTTGCCGCTTCGTTGATATGGAGTTGGACCGGGATGTCAATGTCATCGACCTTTCCACAAGCCGAGCAACGGATATGGTAATGCGGATAGATTGTAGCATCAAATCGCTTCTGGGTGCCTCCTACCTCAATTTTGAGGATTACGCCACTGTCAGCCATGAGCTCCAGGTTCCTGTAGACGGTGCCAAGTCCGATTCGTGGCAGGCGTCTGCGCACCATATCATAGACTTCATTTGCCGTAGGGTGCGAGGTAACTTTCGCAAGCTCTTCTAAGATTATCTGACGTTGGGTGGTCAATCGCATGTTGGGGAGATGGTCCATAACGGTTCCTGTAAAAAATGATATTGAAAAACTGATAAGCTTTATTAATTGGCATATTATCTTAGATTGCAATTAATTCAACGGAAAAATTCTAAAAGAGATCTATGCGTGTTACGTCTGGTAATTCAGTAATAATGACACTGCCTGCTCAGTTATCTGTCCGGGGAGGGGCGTTCAGGATATAGAATGGCCTGTGCTCTTTTCGAGGAAGGGATTGAAGTAACCGAATTGCAGAGTCGGAAATTGTTTTTTCAGGGCGGCGAGCCAGGGACGGATTCCCATCGCTGGTTCTTGTTGTGGAAAATCAAGAGTGCGCAGATACCATTCTGGATCCATATTGAGATTGCGCAGTTGGATAAAATCGGGTTGGCAGGATGTGATGAGATTGCAGAGGGCTTCATATTCCCTGGGTGAGTCGGTGACGCCGGGGAGGATAAAATAGTTGAGGGAGACAAAGCGGCCAGCCTCCTTCATGAGGCGAATGGAGGCCTGTACGTCTGCAAAGGAATAGCCGTTGGGCCGGTAGTATTTGGAATAATACACCTCCTGCGCGGAATTGAGGCTCACCCGCAGGCTGTCTAGCCCGGCCTCTATAAGCCTGCCGAGGGAAACCGGCAGGCTGGCGTTGGAGTTGAGATTGATGGTTCCCCGACTGGTCTGTTTCCTGATCAGCCGGATGGCTTTCTCGATGACCCCGGCCTGGAGCAGGGGCTCTCCTTCGCAACCTTGGCCGAAACTGACAATCGGTCTTGGGGCATGATTCAAATGGGGGATGGCCATCTGGCTGATCTCTTTTGGAGTCGGTACAAAGGCAATTCGTTCCTGGGTAGAGGGGCAGCAGCCGGATTTCTGCAGAGAAATGCAACCGACGCAGCGGGCATTGCAGGAGGGTGAGGTGGGTAGCGGGGCCTCCCAGCGCCCGAGAAAATAGTTGCGGGCAGCAGGGCAGCTATAGAGGAGACAGCACTTGCCTAGATGTTGGATCAGCCGGTTGTCTCTATGCTGTTTCAGCATCTTCTTGGTTTTCTGCTCGACAACTGACTGTTTGTACTGATCGCTGTCCTGTCTTCTGTCGAGGTCACTGCGGAAGGCTGCAACCCAGAAGCGGTCCTGGTGCCATCCCACGGCCGTGTAGGCAAACAGTGGCAGAAGTGGGGACTGAGCCGAACTCTGGAAGGCGCTGGTGAAAATAGATGTGTGAGCAGGGGCCATAAAGGCAGCAACGGCTTGCACCGTTTCACCGGCTCTGAATGGTGATTCCTCGACAAGCAGGGGCTCGCCGCTTTCGGGGTTGCAGCCTACAGGTAGGCGACCGGGCAGGACAAACAATTCACTGCCGGCGGGCAGTGGGATGAGGTCTGTAATGGTCGGCATGAAAAAATGGCCATTACTCATGCCGGCCATGTTCAAGGGAGGATAATCAACAATTGTACCGTTTTTATCGGCAAAGACCAGCGCGGGAAGAGACTCAGGGTGAATCACATTCACGAGGCCCTGAGGCTTTTGAAGACAGAATCGACCGCCAAGTACACATCAAGATCATCTCCGAAGATATCCTGTATGTCAGGGTGATTAATGAGGTCCTCGACAATATACTGGGTGATGTAGAGGCTCACGACATTGGGGTCTTGCGCCAGGGTTCGTACCGGGGCGATTTTCATCTGCAATTCAAACTCTTCGAGATAGCTCAAACGTTTGAGTTGTTCCTCGAAACAGTCACGCATACTTTGCACGGAGGTGGTCTCAATAATCTCTTTATCTAAGAGTCTCTGCACCAATTTGGCGGCCAGGGCTTCAGCATTGTCTTTCGCCTGATGGAACATCTTCCGCCGTTCCTGTTCACGTTTGCGGTCGATTGCCCGTATGGTCTTGTCGGTGGTACGATTCGCACTGATATGTACTTTGGCCATAAAATCTCCAGGTGTTAGCGTCTCCGGGGCCGGGCGGGCAGGGACGGATAGAGTTCTGTAAGTGTGTGGATGAACCTTGCTATATAAACTGAAAAGCTAAATATCACTACTGTAAAGTTGGGCGAACCCCTTCATTTCTCGGGCCTGATCTTCAGGCAGAATCAACTCGTAACGTTGCAGGTATTCCGCCGCCATTCTGTGGGTGTTGAAAATGGGGATATTGAGTAGAAGATTCTGCATTCCTTTGTCAATAAAGACTGTTTCCTTCTTTTTGTCATAAAAATCCTTGAGAATCAATGGCAGCAGAAGATAAAAGGAACTTGAGTCCTCAAAATACAATAATTCTTCCCGAGATTCGCTGAGACTGGCGCTGTCAATCGGCCCTTCGTGTCCGAATTTCCAGCCGGTAGCCCCGTCGTGATACCCTTCAACCCACCATCCGTCCATAATCGAGATATTGGGGACACCGTTCATGGCCGCTTTCATGCCGCTTGTTCCGGAGGCCTCGAGTGGTCTTTTGGGACAGTTGAGCCAGGAATGAACACCTGAAACCAAGAGTTTGGCGATCTTCATATCATAATTAGGGATAAAGACGAGGTTGATCAGGCCGTTGCTTTTACGGTAGAGCTCCTCTTGGAGATCAAGAATGCGCTTTATGACGGTTTTTCCCGGCTCATCGGCGGGGTGGGCCTTGCCGGCAAAAAGAAAATTGATCGGCCAGTTATTGACGAGGGAGATATGGCAGAGTTTCTCAATGTCATTGAAGATCAGATCGGCACGTTTGTAGGTCGAGAAACGCCGGGCAAAACCGACGGTGAAGACATCGGATTGCAGTTTGACGTTGTCAGCAATACGAGTGGACAGATAGTTCGGTGGATCAATCCAGGTCTGGGCCATCTGGTTTCTGTGGAGCAGCAGCATTTCGTTGACATAGTCGATAAGGGCCTGTGAGTCCCGTCGCCAGGCCTTCTGCAGCCTCTCCTTGAAATTTTTATCATCACCCAGTTCTCCGGCCTTGGCAAATACCCCGGGATTGTGACGCCAGCCGGTGAGCTGCGGGGTGTCATCAAAGATCTCAGCCCGGGCATCACTGATCCATGTCAGATGATGCACACCGTTGGTGATTGCAGAGATCTTATGGGCAAACTGGGGGAACTGCCGGTGGGTGACATCGCGGTGCAGACGACTCACGCTGTTTGCCGAACGGTTGACATGCATGGCCATATTGGTGAAATTATAACTGTGTAGATTGTCCTCGTCGTGGGCGAGGAGTTCAAGGATTCTCTGGCAGGATGCATGGCTGATGCCGGAATACAATGACTTGTTGAAGCGATCATGGCCCGCTTTAACCGGGGTGTGGATGGTGTAGACTAGACGTTTTGAAACGATTTCGGCGGCCAGCAGTATCTGCTCATTAGTCGCCTGGGTAAGCTTATTGTGTCGGAGGATGTGGTGTAGTTCTTCAGCAATGAGCTGGATGGCCAGGACTACGCCATGCTGCTCGTTGAGATGAAAGGTCTTCGAGGTGAAACCGAGGGCCTGCAGAGCGGGCAATATCCCTGTGCCGAGCATGCGCCGCTGGATGGCCTTGATCATTGAAGATTCGGAATTGTAAAGCTCGGCAGCCGCACTGCGGATGAGGCGGGGAGTTTCCGGCAGGTAGAAGTCGAGAAGGATCTCCGGGATAAAAAAATCGAGAGAGCTGTTGACTTCCATCTTCATCCAGACCTGGGCGGAGGCCACAGTCTCTTGATCATACTCATTCAGAAATGGAATGTCGATCTGCAGAGGTTTTCCGGAACCATCAGGATCTTTCAGGAGATAAAGCCCTGGGGTGGCCTCGGGATGCCAGTCAACCTTTCTCGAGATTTGTCCGAGTTGTGAATCAACGAATTGCGAAAAATAGCCTTTTCTATAGAGCAGACTGACAGCTACTACAGGAATTCTGCAGTCCGCATAGCTTTTCAGCGTATCACCGGCGAGAATGCCAAGGCCACCGCTATAGTTGGGGATTTTCTGGGGGCCGTGCAGAAATCTGTTGGTGAATTCCTGCAAAGGCTCAGTCAACAATCCTGCCGGTGGATTTTTGAGAAGCCTTTCTTTAATCGGGTTGTATACATCGGGATCGGCGCCGATCTCCATAGAGATGTAGACCACTGAATTGCCAGAAGGGTGGGTAAGCTGATTCCATACGCGGTCGAGCGTTTCTTGACTGACGCCGAAAAAGACGCCAAAATCGTTAACTGCAAGCATGTCCTGGCAAGAAATATCAGTAGACGGAGGGGTTTGTTCATTCATGACGGTCGAAATAT
>JAUYSF010000280.1 GCA_030696435.1 Desulfoprunum sp.
GGCAAGATTGGTTATCTCACGGTGCACCGGTGAGGCCTCGGGACTTTGCCAGGTGGGGTCGAGTTCGAGATTGAGGTAAAGGTGTTTAATAATGCCGGCGCGGTCAGGAAAAGCGAAGTCATGGTCGAGCAGATACGAATCACCATCTTTTCTGATAATACCGGCAAGGCTGTATTCGAGGATATAGGTGATTGCCGTATTCTGAAACGGTGGATCGGAGGGCAGCCGACTGCGCCAGCGCAGAGTATCTTTCCCCTGCCAACCGTAGTTGTCGACCAGGGACAAGGGGCCTTCCACCAGATCCCGGTAGCCGCTGGCGCCGGAATCGAGCCGTTGCAGCCGCTCGAAATCGATGGTTTGCCCCGGTCGCACGGAAAACCGGCGCTCGCCGCCATTCCACTCACCGTCAAAGACTATGGTCTGGGCCTCGCGCACATGCAGACGGCCATCCCGGTCGAGGCGGGCCTGTACGGTGAGATCCTGCCAGTAGAGGCTGCGGGCGGCGGCATCGGTCGGATCAAGATGGAGAAGAAGAAGGATCAGGCCGGTCAGTACGGACAGGATTTTCGGCAACATCGGGCCTCCCGGGATCTGTTTGTTCGAGCAATTGGCGAATATGAACTTCAGCGCTGGGTCAGCGGATGATCAGGTTATGCAGTTCGTTGTGGTCAGCGGGGTTGATCGGAAAATGTTCACGGAGGATATCGCCAACTCGGCTGATCGCCTCGCAAATGGCGGTACACTGGTGTTTTTCGCGGATGCCGAGGGTAATATGACTAACGATTTCCTGCCAGTCTTGCTGTTTGATCCTGCTGTTGATGCCGCTGTCGGCAAGAACCCACACCCGACGTTCAAGCACCGAAATGAAGATGAGGATGCCGTTTTCAGCCTTGGTTTTATACAATTTTTCGCTGAAAAAGGCGCTCACTGCTGCCTCCTGCACCTCTTCATCGACCTGGTTTTTGTTTAAAAAGAGCCGCTTCAAGGCCGTTGACCGTTTGATCAGGGCATGGGCCGGTAGGGCGAGAAGGCAGAAGAGGGCCAGAAAGATCCACATATCCTGGTGCCCGAGCCAGAGCGGAGCGGCGATGTACGGGGTGAGGAGCAGGGCGAGCGGCAGGGCGATAACAGCTGCCCCGACGATCGGGGCCAGCGGATAGTCATGGCTCGCCGAAACGATCATCGGCACGATCTCACCCGAGGTTCGGCCTTCAGCCAGTCGCGTGGCCTCGCTAACCCGCTGCCGTTCTTCTTCTGTCAGAAACTGTTGCGCCAATGTCTGCATCATCACCATCCTCCCGAGGCGCCGCCGCCACCGAATCCACCACCACCGCCACTGAAACCGCCGCCAAAACCACCGGACGAGCCGCCAAAACCGCCACCGCTGCTGATCCAAGGACCACCCGATCTGCCGCCGGTAGCGCCGGCGATGGCTGCAATAATTAGTCCTGCGATAAAGCCGATAGGGATCAGGGCGAGAATGATCAGCCACTGGGCACCGAGGGCGAAAAAAGCGAATAAAGGTGCGGCAATACTGCCAATGCTCGCCGTCAGCAACTTGTGTCTGCCAAAGATCCGGCCGATAAAAAACAGGCCGATGAGAAGTGGCACGATCAAGCCGCTGGGATTGCTATTCGAGTTGCCTTGGGAGGGCTGGGTCTGGTCGGCGATGAATTCGCCCTTGACCGCCGCCATCATTGCCGCCGCACCGTTCACTACCCCTTGGTCGAAATTGCCGTTGCGGAACTGCGGGGTGATGACATCTCGGATGATGCGCCCGGCCACCAGATCGGTGAGGGCGCCTTCAAGTCCATAGCCTATCTCGATCCGCATCTTCCGATCATTCTTGGCAATGACCAGCAGTGCCCCGTTGTCCTTACCTTTCTGGCCTATCTGCCATTTTTCCGCCACCTTGAGTGAAAAGTCCTCCAGGCTGTCACCTTCAAGGGAGGTGACGGTAAGGATAACAATTTGGGTAGACTGTTCCTTTTCGAAAAGGCTGAGTGAGTTTTCGAGCTGTTCGACAGTGGCCGGTGTGAGGATGGCCGCAGTGTCATTGACCCGACCCGAAAGTTGCGGGACATCGAGGGCCATGAGTGAGGTGGCCGGCAACAGCAGGAGGCCGATAACAGTAAAAAAAGGACGATAGAATGACGAAAAGCGCATGAGTGCGGTCATGTTTTCAGGTGAGAGATTAAAATTTGACCTTCGGTACAGCCTTTGCTGTTTCATCTGCCTTGAAATACTCTTTTCTTTCTAAATGCAGCAGGATCTTGTTGGTCAGACTCTCGGGGAATTTGCGGATGGCCGCATTAAAGATCTCGACCGCCTCGTTATAGCGCTGCCGGGCGACATTGATCCGGTTCTCGGTGCCTTCGAGCTGGGTCTGTAGATCAAGAAAATTCTGGTTGGCCTTCAGGTCGGGGTACTGTTCGACCACCACCATGAGCCGCGACAGGGCCGAGGTCAGACCGCCCTGGGCTGCCTGAAATTGCTGCATGGCGGCAGGATCGCTGAGGGCACCCGGGGTGAGTTGCACGGAAGAGGCCTTGGAGCGCGCCTCGATGACTGCTTCGAGGGTCTCCTTTTCGTGTTTGGCATAGCCTTTAACCACCTCGACCAGATTGGGGATCAGGTCACCGCGCCGCTGCAAGGTTGATTCGATATCGGACCAGGCCTTGAAGACGGCCTCTTCTTTCATCTGTAGAGAGTTGTAGCCGCAGCCACTGAGTAGAAACAGGGTAATGATGCATGTGGTGAAAGAGCGCAGACGTTTCATGAAACCTCCTGAAATTGAAAAAATGCGGAAAAGGTTACGGGTATTCGGGACCGCTGTCATCAGCGGGGTCGCATCAGCTATAATGATATAGCTTCCTGTCATATATGTCCATAGACTTCCAGCAAAAAATATCAAACAGCGGCTTTGGTCGGATATGCCCTGCCGCAACAAAGTCAGTATCTATTGAATCGACACATCGTAGAGTGAACTGTTCACCAGGAGAAGTATAGGATCATAATCTGACTGTTCAAGGGCTGATTTGGGCACTGAAAATCATTATCCATATTTTGCAAAGAATATCAGATAAATAATCTCAGGCCAGGAACCCCTCTGGAATGGACATTTTGCTGCTAAAATGCTACATACGCCAAAGGAGAGCCGTTTTCCAATCAAGAGATAACTTGTTTACCAATTGCCCTACCACTACCACTACCACTACCGAGAGAAAATATGGACAGACTACTGGTGATTATTTTGGCAGCCGCCATCGGACTCAGTTTTTATTACTGGTTTTCCTGGATGATCAAGAAGGAAGCCATGCGGGAGTATGTGCTGTCTCATCTCTGGCTGCTGCATCCCAATGCCATCTGCTATTGGCGGACAGCCATGGCCTTAGTGGGCTATTATCTCTATTTTTTTTCTGCCTATCAGGAAATAGCCATAATTATTTTCACCTTTGCGGCGATACTCGATGGTGTGGATGGCATAGTCGCGCGTAAATGTAATCTTGTTTCGAAATGGGGTGAATCGCTTGATCCGATGTGTGATAAACTGACCTATCTGCCTCCTCTGATCAGCTTTGCCTATCTCGGGATCATGTCGACAGGGCTGATATGGGCCCTGGTGGCGGTGGAACTCGTCGGACAATTCTTTGCCCGGAAAATTCTGGCCTATCTTAACTTTTCAGTGGCAGCCAACAATTTTGGTAAAATCAAGGCCATTATTTGTTTTGCGCTCGTCATCTATTGTGCATTGCTGGATAAAAATCGCGGCTTTATCAATATCGGGGATGAAGTACTGGCGGCCTGCCTTACCCTCTCTTCGGCCTCCATCGTCTTTAAATTCATCCCCAACAGGCTCTATGCCGACATTCTTTCCACGCTGAATTTCTCTTGCGGTATCGCCAGTCTCATCCTGACATATAATCGACATTTTGCCTGGGCGATTCTCGCCATAATAGTCGGGCAACTGTTTGATTTATTTGACGGCAGGATGGCTGTAAAACACGGTGGGACAAAGTATGGCCCGTATTTGGACGATATCGCCGATTTTGTCAGCTTCGGGCTTTCTCCCGCCTATGTCATAGGAAAGTCGGGCGGAGAATATGCCTGGCTCTTTGGCTTTCTTTTTTTCACCGGCGTGGCGTATCGACTCGTCCGCTTTGTTGTCGTCGATAAAAAGAAAACAGATCTGCCGGATGGTATTTTTAATGGACTTCCGAGCCCTGCCGGGGCCTTAATAGTTCTTGGGGCCTCTCTGGTTTTTCCTCCGGTTTTGCTGTGGGGTATTGCGACTCTTTCTGTAGGCTTAATGGTCAGTCATATCCGTTTCGCCCATTTTGGTCGGGTGATATTGAAGCAGATTCCTAAGCCGCTGTTTTTTTTGACGAGCGCTGCAATAATCATCGCTATTGCCTTTATCCTCAAGACCAAAAATGTCCATATGTTTGGCTACCTGATTCTCTGCTCGGTGAGTCTCTATATGATTGTAGGGCGGAAAATGGTCCCTGCCAGGTCTGATCTATCGGCAGGTTCGGTGGGATAATTCTTGGAAGGTGATGGGTATCCCGTTGCGATTCACGAAGGAAGGCGGGAAATACCATTGGTCAGCAGCATTTCTTCCAGGCTTTTCTAAAGGCCCCAGGCAAAGGCCGCCATCGACAGGATGCCGAAATTGATGTTTCGGTAGATCCTGGCACCTTTGGTCTTCTGACCTGCCGCCCCGAGAGGGGCGAAGAGCGGCAGAAAGTGGTCTTCAGTGGGATGATTGTGCCGCGCCTCCGGGGCCCGGGCTCGATAATCGAGCAAATCCTTGACGGCCCCATTCTCTATGTTTGTCACCAGCCAGTCATCAAAAGCTGTGGTGTAGGGTACAGGTGGGGCATCTACGACGTACCTCCCGAACTCCCTCAGGTTGTGAGTTGCACCGCCGCTGCCGATGATAAGCACACCCTCCTGGCGCAGAGGGGCGAGGGACTGGCCTATTTCGTAGTGATGTTGAGTATCCCGATTTGTCTGTATGGAAAGCTGAATAACCGGAATATC
>JAUYSF010000078.1 GCA_030696435.1 Desulfoprunum sp.
CAACAAGGTCAACATCCAGGATGGGGCCGTTGTGCATTGCACGTATCAGAAGTTCCCTACCAACATCGGCAACAATGTCTCAATCGGGCATAATGCCATCGTCCATGGCTGTACGGTGCACGATAATGTCCTCATCGGCATGGGAGCCATTGTCATGGATGATTGCGTGGTGGAAAGCAATACGATCATTGCGGCCGGGGCCGTCGTCACTCAAGGGACGCGGGTGGAATCCGGCAGTATTTACGCTGGGATCCCGGCTAAAAAGATAAAGGATATCAGCAAAGAATTGATCTCGGGCGAAATTGAGAGAATTGCCGATAACTATGTGAAATACGCTGGTTGGTACAAAGAGGAGTGAGTTCAGTCAGCGAGTGCTTGTGGGAAGTTGATTAACCCGTATATCTTGTTTTTTCAGAAGCGAGAGGAGGGTGTCGGCTGCAGCTGTCGGTGTGACCTTCCCCGCTGCGACTTCTTCTTGCAGGACAGGTAGAGTCTTCTGTATCTGGGAGCTGGTATAGAACCACCGGTGCAGGCCTTCCTCAATGAGAAAGGCCAGCCAGTCCAGGGACTGAGCCCTGCGCTTGGCCTCGAGCTGCCCGAGAGAATCGAGTGTTTTTCGGTGGTCGCCGATGGTCTTCCAGACGTTGTCAAGCCCGGTTCTCGCAAGAGAGCTGCAGGTGAGGACCGGCGGTGACCAGTTGGGGTTGCTTGGCATCAGCATATGCAGGGCTGCCTGGTAGTCCTTTTGGGCCATCTCGGCGCGGAGGATATTGTCACCGTCTGCTTTGTTGATGACGATGGCATCGGCCACTTCGAGGACCCCTTTCTTTATACCCTGTAGTTCATCTCCCGCCCCGGCAATCATTAGGACCAAGAAAAAATCCACCATAGAAGCCACGGTCGTCTCGGATTGACCGACTCCGACAGTCTCGATAATCACCACGTCAAACCCGGCAGCCTCACAGACCAGCATGCTTTCTCGGGTCTTGCGTGCCACCCCTCCCAGGGTGCCGCGGGAAGGCGACGGTCGGATGAACGCTCGTTCGTTGACTGCCAGCTTTTCCATCCTGGTCTTGTCTCCGAGTATACTGCCGCCGCTTCGCGTACTGCTGGGATCGATAGCCAGAACCGCAACCTGGTGACCCTGTTCTGTCAACATGGTGCCGAAGCTTTCAATAAAAGTGCTCTTTCCCGCCCCGGGAACTCCAGTGATTCCAAGACGGTGAGAGTTACCTGTATAGGGGAGCAATCGGTTGAGAATAGTCCTGGCCATTTCCTGATGAGCGGGAAGGCTACTTTCGATCAGGGTTATTGTCCTGGCAAGTATCAGCCTGTTCTGTTTCAGAACGCCATCAATATAGTATTCAGGGTCTTTCAGCATCCTAATCTGTCATTTATGTGGGGGGATGGTAGTCGAAGCGGGCTCTGGTATGCTGGCAATGAGCTAAGGGTTTGACAGCCAGTTATCACTCTGGCGGGCAAACCCTTATGAACTATCTCAACATCATGAAAAATGAGGATATCAGCCTGGATATTTTTCTTCAAGCAAGGCTAGAGTCCGATCTGCCGAGTCTGTAATCGGTGTGCCCGGACCGAAAATGGCCTTGACTCCGGCCTGATAGAGGAAATCATAGTCACCGGGGGGAATGACCCCGCCGGCTACGACAATGATGTCAACGGCGCCAAGCCTCTTCAGTTCGGCGATCAGGGCCGGGATGAGGGACTTGTGTCCGGCTGCAAGGCTGGATGCCCCAACAACATGGACATCATTTTCGATGGCCATCTTGGCCGCCTCCTCAGGAGTCTGAAACATCGGACTAATATCGACATCAAATCCCAGGTCGGCATAGGCACTGGCAATGACCTTGAAGCCCCGATCATGCCCGTCCTGCCCCATCTTGGTAACCAGCAGTCGAGGTCGCCGTCCCTGGGCTGCCAGAAACTGCTCGGTCCTTTTTCTCAGTGCTTCAATAATATCTGAATTTTTAGTAAATTCAGATGAATAGGCTCCAGAAATACAGCGGGTCGTTGCGACAAAACGGTCGAAGACCTTTTCCAGGGCGTCGGAAATCTCGCCAATGGTCGCCCGGGCTCGAACGGCGGGAAGGGCCGCCGCCAGGATGTTGCCATCGCCTTCAGCTGCCCGGGTCAGGTCGGCAAGGGCTTTTTCTACAGCACTGTTGTCTCGGCTGGCCTTGATGTGGACGAGGCGGGCGACCTGCTCATCACGCACGGAAGAAGGGACTTCTCGGACATCAAAGTCGATTTTCTCGTTGGGGAGTTTGTATTTATTGACGCCGACAATCACGTCGAGACCCTGATCGATGCGGGCCTGTTTACGGGCCGCCGACTCCTCGATACGCATCTTGGGCATCCCGGATTCAATAGCCTTGGCCATGCCGCCCAGCCCTGCGATCTCGTCGATGATCTTCTGGGCCTCGTTGATAATGCTGCTGGTCAGCGATTCGATATAGTAGGAGCCGCCCAGCGGGTCAATGACATGGCAGATCTGGGATTCCTCCTGGATGATGATCTGGGTATTGCGGGCGATGCGGGCCGAAAAGTCAGTGGGCAGGCCGATGGCCTCATCAAAGGAGTTGGTATGTAGAGACTGGGTGCCGCCCAGGACGGCAGACATTGCTTCGAGGGTGGTCCTGATTACGTTGTTGTAGGGATCCTGCTCCGTCAGGCTCCAGCCCGAGGTCTGACAGTGAGTCCTGAGCATTGAAGACTGGACGTTTTTGGGGTTGAACTGGCTCATAAGCCGGTGCCAGAGGAAGCGTGCCGCACGCAGCATGGCGATATCCATGAAAAAATTCATGCCGATACCGAAGAAAAAAGAAAGCCGTGGGGCAAAGGTATCGACATCAAGCCCACTTTTCAGAGCCGCTTTGACATATTCAACACCGTCTGCCAGGGTGAAGGCGGTCTGCAAAACGCTGTTGGCCCCGGCCTCCATCATATGGTAACCGCTGATGCTGATGGTGTTGTATTTCGGCATCTCCTTTGAGCAGTAGGCCATGATATCGGAGATGATACGCATCGAGGGAGTGGGCGGATAAATGTAAGTATTACGGGTCAGGTATTCCTTGAGTATATCGTTTTGGATCGTGCCGGTGAGCTGATCGTGGGCGACGCCCTGCTCCTCGGCGGCGACAATATAGCCGGCAAGAATGGGAACGACTGCCCCGTTCATGGTCATCGAAACCGACATCTGATCAAGGGGGATGCCATCAAAGAGAATTTTCATATCCTCGACAGAATCAATGGCGACACCGGCCTTGCCGATATCGCCGGAGACTCGGGGATGGTCAGAATCATAGCCGCGGTGGGTGGCCAGATCAAAGGCCACCGACAAGCCCTTCTGGCCGGCAGCCAGGGCTTTGCGATAGAAGGCATTAGATTCCTTGGCCGTGGAAAAGCCGGCATACTGACGGACGGTCCAGGGGCGCCCAGCGTACATGGTGGCCATGGGGCCCCTGACATAGGGGGCAAGACCAGGGAGGGTGTTGACGCATTCGAGGCCTTCGAGGTCTTCGGCTGTGTAGAGGGCCTTGACCTTGATACCTTCGGGGGTCATCCAGTCCAATGATTCTGGGCTCTTCCCCTTCATCTGTTTACTTGCCAGCTCTTCCCAACGTTTCTTTTCCGGATGTTCTGACATGGTCGACTCCTTGCTGACGGGTGATGAAATTTTCGCCTAAGCTGTAGCTAAAAAACCGTAACCTTGAAATGTCTCTTTCGGCAGAAGGAGCCGCAATGAACTGGTCGAATATATGATGGTTATTTCGCAACGGCTCCAATTATCGGGAATACAAATCAGGAACGTTCACATAACTCGACCAGAACGCCGCCGGTGGCCTTTGGGTGAAGAAATGCAATTTTGGCACCACCTGCGCCCTTTCTGGGTTCTTGGTCGATGAGTTGAATGCCCTTTGCTTTGAGTTCGGCCAGGGCCTCTTCGATGTTTTCCACTCGGAAGGCCACATGCTGGAAGCCGGTGCCCTTTTTTTCGATGAATTTTGCGACCGGGCCGTCCGGGGAGGTGGATTCCAGAAGCTCAACTTCACTCTCACCGATTGGAAAGAAGGCGGTGGTAACCTTCTGTTCGGCGACGGTCTCAGCGCCTTCAAATTTCAGACCGAGGACGTCGGACCAGAAATTTTTCCCTTCAGCCATGTTGTTGACAGCTATGCCCAGATGATCAATTTTGAGTATCTTCATGTTGTGTCTCCAGCAGGAAAGAGTGCGGGTTTGCGCCGTTAGGCGGTTAAGTATGCCCTATTGAGTTTTCAGTATTCTTGAGTTGGGTGCCAGGGGGACGGGGATTGGCCATGCCGCGCCAGACCATCTCAAACATCGCATTGGCCTGCTCGGAAAGACTTTCTTTTTGCCCCCGTAGTATCCACATAAAAAAGCTACGCTGGACAAATCCCATCAAAAAGTCAAGGAGTGTGCCGGCCCGTACTTCAGCGTTCAGTATACCTTCGTTTTGCCCCTGGCGAAGCACGCCAATAAGCAAGTCCATCATGCGTTGCTGGTTGAAGGTCTCATCCGCCATCCAGGTTTTCATAGGCAGGGTCATAAAGACAATCTTGCCGAGGCCCTGATGCCGTTCATAATAGTCGAGTTGTAGCCAGAAAACTTTTCGCAATTTCTCCTTCAAATCCTCTATTCCTTGCAGGTGGTCGATGATGCGGTCGGTGAGTTTGCCCATCCAGACATCGACAAAGGCGAAAACCAGTCGTTCCTTGCTGCCGTAGTGTTTATAGATCGTGGTAAAACTGACACCAGCTTTACTGGCGATGTCGCGGATACTCGCCTTGTGAAAGTCTGAATTGGAAAAAACCTCAAGCACTGCTTGCTCAAGACGTCTGTGGATGTCTTGATTTAATTCATTTAACATCGTTACTGTATAGTCGATTTCTAAAAGTAATTACCGGAAGAGAGCCGTATAATGTCCGAATATTTGCCTGTTGTATCCTATTTGTAATAGGAGGTCATAACGTGGATATATAGCTTATATGATTCATATTATTTACACAATATCCGTTTCAGCCTGTAAAAGTAATTGGAAAAACCTGAGCAGCTGATAGAAAAGAACATTGTTATCCTTAGTTGTTTTATGTGACCTATGCTCGTTTGTCAAGTTCAAAGTACCTATTGCTGCTAGGTTTTTGAGAAGACCTCCCGGTTG
>JAUYSF010000359.1 GCA_030696435.1 Desulfoprunum sp.
AGGATGCAGGAGGCGGCCAAAGAGCTGGCCTTTGAAGAAGCGGCCGGCCTGCGCGACCGCATAAAGATGCTGAGACGGCTGGAGATCGAGATAGGATGAAGGAAGGTGGATCCCTGCACAGGCTGTCGCTGCTGCTGGTACCAAAGCTGATTGCCTGGTTGATCCGGGTCTGGTTTGCGACCTGCCGGGTCAGGGTACATGGTGCGGAACATCGGCAGACTACCCTTGATGTCGGCAAGGCTATTGTCGCCAGTTTCTGGCATTACACCATGCTTTTTGTGTTCTATCAGCTGCGCCGGGAGTCGGCAGTGATTATGGTCAGCGCCAGCCGAGACGGCGAGTACATCGCCCGTTTAGCCCAGGAACTTGGCTTTTCGACGGCCAGGGGCAGTCGGAATAATAAGGGTATGCAGGCCCTGAAGGATCTGTTGAAAGCAGCTGGTACGGGCGAGAATACGGCGATAGTTGCCGATGGCTCGCAAGGACCGCCCCGTGTTGCTCAGCCCGGTGCTATCCTGCTGGCTTCGCGGACCGGGGTGCCGATTTTGCCGATGAGCTGGTCGGCATCGAGCTATATCGCCATCCGTTCCTGGGATAGGACGGCCATTCCCAAACCCTTTTCCCGAGTTGATTACCTCTATGGAGAATCCCTTTTTGTGCCACCCGGTCTGAAGGCCGAGGGCATTGAAGAATACCGCCTGGAATTGGAAAAACGTCTCAATGAACTGTACCTGCGAGCCTGGCGGATCTATGGTCGGGAAGGGCACTGAAAAGATGACAGAGAAAAAGGACTTGAGAGAATGACTGCCAGAGGATTTGTGGTGGCCGGACTTGCCGGAGGATCGGGCAAGAGTGTGGTTTCGGTCGGTCTGACGGCGGCATTTGCCCGTCAGGGCAGGCGAGTGGTACCCTTCAAGAAAGGGCCGGACTATATCGATGCCGGTTGGCTGCAGCTGGCGGCCGGGCGGCGCTGCTACAATCTCGATCCTTTTTTGATGACCGAGGCGGCCCTGCACCATTCCTTGCAGTGGCATGCCCGGGATGCCGATGTTGTCGTGCTTGAGGGCAATCGTGGGCTCTATGACGGGGTGACCGCCGATGGTGGCTATTCCACCGCGGATCTGGCTATTACACTCGGCTTGCCTGTCCTGCTGGTGGTCAACTGCACCAAGACCACCCGGACCGTAGCCGCCATGATCCTTGGCTGTCTCAAGTTTGACGAACGTCTTGATATCCGGGGGGTGGTGCTCAATCAGATTGCCACCGAGCGCCAGCGTCTTCTTATCACCGAGGCAGTGGAACGCTATACCGGCGTGCCGGTAATCGGTTCGATTCCCCGGATGAAGCGTGATATCTTCCCGATGCGCCATCTCGGTATGATCCCGCACCAGGAGTACAACGGCAGCGAGGATGCCCTGGCCTTTTTGGTCGAGACGGTTACCGCAGGGATCGATCTCGGCCGCATCGACGAGCTGATGGCGCCCCTGTCTCCAGACCTGTACACCGGTCAGTCCGACGCGTCGCCTCCTGTTCCGGATGTGAAGATCGGTGTCCTCCAGGACGCCGCTTTTCAGTTCTACTATTCAGAAAATCTCGAAGCCCTGGAGAGGGCCGGTGCCGAACTGGTTTATCTCAATGCCCTGCATGATAGTGAATTACCGACGCTGGACGGCCTCTATATCGGCGGTGGCTTTCCCGAGACGAGTGCCAGGGAATTGGCGGCCAATACGGGTTTCCGCGAGTCGGTCAGGAGGGCGGCGGATGGGGGAATGCCGATCTATGCCGAGTGCGGCGGCCTGATCTATCTGGGCGAATCGATCATGCTCGATGGCCAGGAGCATCCCCTTGCCGGGGTCTTTCCCGTGTGTTTCGGCATGTCCGGCAAACCCCAGGCCCATGGATATTCTGCCTTTACGGCCGAGGGAGACAACCCGTTCTATCCCTCAGGCTCTGAGATCAAAGGGCATGAGTTCCGTTACTCGACCATCCTGGAGTGGCGGGGGAGTGAGCAGGATCTTGTCCTGAAGATGACACGCGGAAAAGGATTTATGGGCGGGCGTGACGGCCTGCACACCAAGAATGTGCTGGCCCTCTACACCCACGTCCATGCCGACGGTACGCCGCAGTGGGCGCCGGCACTGGTCGATTGCTGTCGGAGGTGGAAAAAAAGAGGTTGAGGGATGCGCCGTCAGGGCTGACGGCGCATCCTGACGGTCAATGGGTTGGCGAGCTGCCGAGGACCTTGCGGTAGATTTTTTCCTGATCTTCTTCGCTGGGAGGCGGATCAACCCAGTGAATGAACGATTCGGTGACACGCATAAAGGCACCGTTGTCCTTCTTGCATATGTCGCAGATGCTCTCCGCTAAATCCCGGTACATGATGACTTTTGAGGCCGGTTCGCCGTCTTTGGCAATCGCCGCCATCTTCCGGCAGCCGCAGTCCAGACGAACCACGACCACCCCGATACCGTCAGGGCTGCCCTCAAGAATACCTTCAATCATCGCCTGTTCGCGTTTCTCTGCCTTCACGGCCTTTTTTCTTTGTTCCGGTTCTTTCTTTTTCATGTCAGGAGTATGTGCTAGTCAATTGTTATAGGTCACAAGTGCGCGAGAATTATCAGCAAACAGCCAGCCTCGTCATTCCCGCCTGGAATGCCCATGAAACGGATATCCGCTCTCATTGGAATCTGGGCTGCTACGAGGAATAACATATATAAAAAGGTTACTACGGGTCAACCATAAACTCTCAGGATATCTCCAATATGAACTTGCGGGCAGTCGATTTTCATCATTGAAAACAGCGATGCAGGTCTCTTGGGTATATCATGGAACGTTGTATTTTTCTGGAATTTTTTTCCAGGAGATTTTTTCTTGACAAAAAACTGGCCGTGAATTAATGGATGAATACACGAAACAATAGATTCGTGAAGGTGTTTGGATTGCTGAGTAAGTATTACAAATACTTATTTTAATTCTCATTTTATGGAGGTGTATTATGTTTGAAGTAATCGTAGATAAAGATAAATGTGTTGGTGATGAAGAATGTGTTGCAGCATGCCCAGCTCAGGTTTTTGAAATGGTCGACGGTAAGGCCGAGCCGGTTGAGGCGGATGAGTGTCTTGGCTGTGAGACCTGTGTTGAGGTATGTCCTGAGGATGCAATCACTGTAACCGAGATGTAATCACTGCGACAAACAGGTAGTATATCAAGCCCATCTCCTGTAGGGGGGATGGGCTTGTCTTTTTTTCTCAGAGGTGTTTTGCTGGTGACGGGAAGCCTGAAAAGATTCAAACCGGGAGTGGATAAGCGGATGCATCTCCTGCTCTCGGCCATTTTATGGACCGCAGTCGGTATCTTCCTGCTCATGCGGGGAGGACGATGGCTGCTGGGGGCTGGGCAGGTCTGGATCATACTGCCGGGCCTGCTTCTCGGTACCGGTAAGTCACTCCTGATTCTTGACAAGACTGCGAGAAAAGGCATACAACGCATTCTGCAGTTTGGAGATAATACCTGCCTGGGCGCCGTCTATTCTCTCAGGACCTGGCTGCTCGTCCTGGCCATGATGGGGACAGGCATTCTCCTCAGACAGTCTTCTCTACCCAGAACCTTGCTGGGATTTATCTATGTGGCAATTGGCTGGGCCCTTTTTCTGTCGAGCCGACTGGCCTGGGGGGAATGGCTGAAAAATCATGAGTAAAAGATGGTAAAGATGCAGGAGATGAAAATTTCTTCCCGGAATCAGGTCAGTGTCAGTCGCATGGCGCTGCAACACAATTTCAGATGTATCAGAGAGCGGGTTGGTGAAGGTGTTGAGGTCATGGCCATGGTCAAAGGCGACGGTTATGGTCATGGCATGCTCCAGTCCGCAGTCGCTTTTGCAGAGGCCGGTTGCCGCACCTTCGGAGTCGCGGAGCTGGTTGAGGCGGTATCGCTGCGTCAGTCGGGTATCACGGGCGCAATCTTTGTCATGCTGGGTTTTGAACCGGATGAGGCGAGGCTGTTTTTTGACTATGATCTCACCCCGATTGTCTTTTGTGAACAGGATATTGAAGCTCTTTCAGGAGTTGCGGTGCAGCGTGGTCGGGAGATCGGGGTGCATCTCAAGGTTGATTGCGGTATGGGAAGACTTGGTCTCCTGCCCGCTGAAGTCCCTGGCTTTGTCGACAGAATTGTGGCCCTGCCGGGTATTTCTCTGGCCGGAATCATGGCCCATTTCCCTGAGGCGGATAACAGGAATTCAGTCAGCAGTCACACGGTTTTTGCCACCTATGAACGCCTCTGCCACGATCTCGGCGAGCGTTTTCAGGGGATTCGTCATATCGCCAATTCCGGGGCGACCCTGCACTTTCCGGAAATGACCTGCGATATGGTCCGGGCCGGTATCGCGCTCTATGGCTATTATCCCGACGGGACCAGAGGGCCGGAAGGTGAACAGGAACGAAGACTGATGTCCGCCATGACCTTTACCACTCAGGTCATCCAGCTCAAGGATCTGCCGGCGGGCAGCGGTATCAGTTACGGGCATACCTTCACCACCGACCGCCCGACCCGTATTGCCGCGTTGCCGGTAGGCTACGAAGACGGCTATCTGCGCGATCTGTCCAACCGGGGAGCAGTGCTGATCCGTGGACAAAGGGCGCCTATCCGGGGCAGGGTGTGCATGAACCTGTGCCTGGTCGATGTCACGGACATTGCCGGAGTGCAGGCCGGTGATGAGGTTATGCTTCTTGGCAAACAGGGCTCGGAGTCGATAACGGCCGACGAGATAGCCGGCTGGATGCAGACCATCAGTTATGAAGTTCTCTGCCTCTTTGGCAACAATAACAGTCGAACCCATACAGAGTAGAACACATGATCCGATCACATCTCAAAAATGTCCTTGATAGCTGTTTCGAGCAGGGCGTGGCAAACGGAGCCTGGTCCGCTACCGGTGCCGGTAAATTTACGGTGGAGTTGCCCAAGCATGAAGGCCAGGGCGATTTCTCCACCAACATGGCCCTGGTTTTGGCCGGTATTGAGAAGGGCAATCCGCGGCAGATGGCCGCCAAGATCGTCGAATTGCTCGGGCAGGAGAAAACGTTCATTGATCGCCTGGAAATTGCTGGGCCGGGGTTTGTCAATATCTTCGTCAAGGCCGGGGTCTGGCAGCAGCTCATCCCGGCAATCATGGAAAAAGGTGAGGCCTTTGGCCGCAGCGAGATCGGCGGCAACAGGAAGGTGATGGTCGAGTTTGTCAGCGCCAATCCCACCGGCCCGCTCAGTATCGGTCATGGCAGGCAGGCCATTCTCGGCGATTCCATCGCCCGCCTCCTGGATGTGACCGGCCACGATGTCTTCCGCGAGTATTATTACAACGATGCCGGCCGCCAGATGCGGGTCTTGGGTGAGTCCACCAGGGCGCGATATCTCGAACTGCTCGGGCTGGAAAACACCTTTCCCGAAGATGGTTATCAGGGCGATTATATTGTAGAAATCGCCCAATCACTGATCGATGAAGTCGGCAATTCCCTGAAAGATCATGCCGATGTCACCCCCTTCAAGGAAAAGGCCGAAGGCCATATCTTCAAGGATATCTCCGCGACCCTCGATCGCATGGGGATCACGTTCGATAACTATTTCAACGAACGCTCCCTCTACGATGACGGCAAGATCGATGAGGTCGTCGCCGAACTGCGGGCCAAAGGTCTCGTCTACGAGAAGGATGGCGCTGTCTGGTTCAAGACCACCGAGTTCGGCCAGGCCCAGGATCGGGTCATCATCAAGAATACCGGCGAACCGACCTACCGACTGCCGGATATTGCCTACCACCGGGAAAAATTTCGACGCAACTTTGACTGGCTCATCGATATCTTCGGCTCCGATCATATCGCCACGGTACCTGATGTCCTCTGTGGGGTCCGGGCACTTGGCTATGACGACTCAAAGGTGACGGTGGTCCTGCACCAGTTCGTCACCCTGACCCGGGACGGCAAGCAAGTGAAGATGTCGACCCGCAAGGCGACCTTTGTTACGGTTGATGAACTGATTGACGAAGTCGGCGTCGATGTGGTGCGCTTCTTTTTCATGATGCGCAAGGCCGACAGCCAGCTCGAATTTGATCTTGACCTCGCCACCAAAGAGAGCCAGGAAAATCCCGTCTATTATGTCCAGTACGCCCATGCCAGGCTCTGCTCGATCCTTGGGCAGGCTGGAGAAAAAGGCGTTGAGAAGGTAGGTTTTGCCGCAGTTGATCCGGCCCTTTTGGTCCAACCTGAAGAGTTACTCCTGCTCAAGACCATGTCGACCTTTCCCGGAATGATCGAGGCTGCAGCGCTGGAATTGGCTCCCCATAAAGTGATTTTTTATCTGATGGAACTTGCGGGCCAGTTCCATAGTTACTATAACAAGCATAAAGTCATTACCGAGGATAAACCTCTGAGTCAGGCGCGGCTCTGCCTGATTGAGGCCCTGCAGGTAGTGTTCAGAAACGGTTTGGGCATTGTTGGACTTTCCGCCCCGGACAAGATGTAGGATTTGACTGCTACCAATGGCTGGAAAAGAGAAAAAGCAGGTCAGAAAAGTCAGATTCGAGCTGACCTGGGGCGGGGTTGTCGGCATAGCAGTGGTCTGTTTCTGCATCTTTCTCTGGATGTTTCTTCTCGGAGTCTGGACCGGACAGTCGCTGTTGCAACCGTCATCTTTTAAGAAAAAATCAGCCTCTGAAGAAGCGTCGGCGATCATTGCCCCCTTTCTGTATATGGAACGGGATCGCAAGAGAGATCCTGAGAAGTGAGACGATTTTTTTTAAATCCGTCTTCGGCCAATGGTTGGACATAGAAAAGCACACAAGGTTATAAAGATGATTCGTACTGCCCGGATGGAGGATGTGAAAAGCATCCACACCCTTATTAATAGTTTTGCCGGAGACGGCCTGTTGCTCAATCGCTCGATCAGCTCGCTGTACGACAAGCTGCGTGATTTTATCGTCTATACCGACGACAATGTCCTTATCGGGGTCTGTGCCCTGCAGATAACCTGGGACAATCTTGCCGAGATCCGTTCCCTGGCCGTCAAACAAGAGGCCCAGGGCAGGGGAATCGGCTCGCAACTGGTACAAGGCTGTCTCGATGAGGCGGAGAAATTCGGTATCGAACGGATCTTTACCTTGACATATCGCCCCGGTTTCTTTCGCAAATTAGGTTTCAATGATATCGATAAAAAGGAACTGCCGCATAAGATCTGGAGTGATTGTATCCACTGCCATAAGTTTCCCGACTGCGACGAAGATGCCCTGATGTACGTGAAAAAACATGATGTCTGATTGGTTCGTTCCCGTGAGAAGCCGCCTTCCACAATCATGCGGAAGACTTCAATCCCACTGAATAATTCCCCAGAAAAGTTGCATATTTCACCCCTACTCCACAACGACTATGATTGGAACACTCCTCACCAAGGTTTTTGGCAGCAGTAATGATAGAGTCCTGAAACAGATCCGGCCGCTGGTGAGCCGGATCAATGCATTGGAAGAGACGGTCTTGCCTCTTGATGACGCAAGCTTAGCCGCCCTGACCGTAGCTTACAAGGAACGCCTCGCCAAGGGTGAACCGCTTGACGATCTGCTGCCCGAGGCCTTTGCCACGATCCGGGAGGCGGCGAAAAGGGTTCTCGGCGAGCGCCATTACGATGTCCAGCTGGTCGGCGGTATCATTCTCCATCAGGGCAAGATCGCCGAGATGAAAACCGGTGAGGGCAAGACCCTGACCTCGACCCTGCCCGTCTATCTCAACGGCCTGACGGGAAAAGGTGTGCATCTCGTCACAGTCAACGATTATCTGGCCTCCCGTGACGCCGAATGGATGGGTAAGGTCTATTCCTTCCTTGGCATGAGCGTTGGCAAAATTATCCATGCCATGGACGATGACGCCCGTCGGGCCGCTTATGCCGCCGATATCACCTACGGCACCAACAACGAGTTTGGTTTCGACTACCTGCGCGACAATATGAAGTTCGAACTGAGTGACTTCTGTCAGCGGGGTTTCAACTATGCCATCGTCGACGAGGTCGATTCGATTCTCATCGACGAGGCCCGTACCCCGCTGATCATCTCAGGCCCCGCCGATATCTCGACCGATCTCTATAAGAACGTCGACCGAGTCATTTCCCGATTCCACAAGGATGAACACTACACCGTCGACGAGAAGTCCCGCCAGGTCGCTCTAAACGATGAGGGTGTGGCACTTGGTGAGGAGCTGCTTGAGGTAGAAAATCTCTACGATCCCAGCAGTATAGAAAAATTACATCACCTCAATCAGGCCCTCAAGGCCCATGTCCTCTTTCAGCGCGATGTCGACTATATCGTCAGCAACGGCGAAGTGGTCATCGTTGATGAGTTTACCGGCCGGACCATGGAAGGCCGGCGTTACAGCGATGGTCTGCATCAGGCCCTTGAGGCCAAGGAAAAGGTCAAGATTGAGAAGGAAAACCAGACCCTGGCCTCGATCACCTTCCAGAACTATTTCAGGATGTACGACAAACTGGCCGGTATGACCGGTACGGCCGATACCGAGGCGCCGGAGTTCAAAAAAATCTACAATCTCGATGTCGTGGTCATGCCCACCAACCAGCCGATGGTCCGGGACGATTATGCCGATGTCATCTATAAGAACGAGGCAGCCAAGTACCGGGCGGTGATCCGCGAGATCAAACAGCTGCATGAGGCCGGGCGACCGGTCCTGGTGGGCACGATCTCAATCGATGTCTCGGAGAAGATCTCGGCGATGCTGAAAAAGGACAAGATCGAGCATGAGGTCCTCAACGCCAAGCAGCACGACCGGGAGGCGGAGATCATTGCCCTGGCCGGTCAGTTTGGCAGAGTGACCATTGCCACTAACATGGCAGGCCGAGGTACCGATATCAAACTCGGCGAAGGGGTGCGCGAGGTTGGCGGTCTGCATATCCTCGGCACCTCCCGCCATGAATCGCGGCGTATCGACAACCAGCTGCGTGGCCGCTCCGGTCGCCAGGGTGATCCGGGCTCCTCCCGTTTCTTCCTCTCGCTTGAAGATGATCTGCTGCGCATCTTCGGTTCCGGCCGGATTACCGGCATCATGGAAAAACTAGGCATGGAAGAGGACGAACCGATTGAGCACAGCATGATCTCCAAGGCCATCGAAAATGCCCAGCGCAAGGTTGAAAGCCATAACTTCGACATCAGAAAG
>JAUYSF010000421.1 GCA_030696435.1 Desulfoprunum sp.
GGCAAGAGAATACTGGCTGAGGCAGGCCTCAGCAAAATAGCTCTCATTCATATTGAAGGAGGAAAGTACCATGTTCGCCAAACAACATTTCTCGACAGAGCAGGCCCGTGAATTCGGTGAAAAGTTCGGTAATGATTGGGACTGGAGCCGCTCCAACGTCGAACAGTTCCCCATGGAGTTGGAGATTGAGGAGAATGGCTTGAATTTTCCGTCCGCATACACGGCAGGCAAGCCCCCATCTCCACGACAAAACCGCCCTCACTCATCTCAACGCGTTTACCGATTTCGCAAAACAGTTAAAAAGATCGGAGCGTAAAGTAGCCGGTGCCCATTCAAGCATGGTTATTCCAACCGGCAGTAAGCTTATCGGGATCCGGGGAACATATTCGCCCCCAATTTCGATACCGATGAAGCCAATGCCAACGAACTCAATAGTTACGAATCACCTATAAAAGTACATGACGGCAGAAATATTGCTTTCGACCCAAAGATACACATTCGGGATGAGGCGCAATACCGGGGATATTGAGAGAAATCTCGCCCTTTCTGTTTTCTGAACACAATGAGTCTCTCGAAAAAGTATTCCGGGAACTAAAAATTCACCCAAAAACAGGAGTAAAAGTCCGATGAAAAAACCACTATTTCGCTTAGCACTGCTTGCAACTGTAGCCTCTACGTTGTTAATCAACGTCCCACTGTTCGCCTCCGACACGGATGCCCGCATCGAATCATCTGCTCAAGAGTCGTATGTGTTCAAGAACTACCTCAAGGAAGATAACATTAAGATGCAGTCCAAGGATGGCGTTGTCACCTTGACCGGAACTGTTTCCGATCCATCCCACAAATCATTGGCCCAGGAGACTGTTGCCAACCTGCCGGGAGTTACCGGCGTGGACAACAAACTGAAAGACAAAGGTGAAGCTGCCGCACAAACGGATGCATGGCTCATTACCAAAGTAAAATCGACACTTTTATTCCATAAGAACGTCAACGCCATTGGCACTGAGGTTATGGCCCAAAACGGCACCATCACCCTGCGCGGCGAAGCTACCAGCCTTGCCCAAAAAGATTTGACGGCTGAGTATGCCATGGATGTGGAAGGCGTCAAAAACGTTACAAATGAAATGACCGTACCGCCGACCGCAATGGAGACAGGTCAAAAAACGATGGTCAAAAAGATGGATACCATGGGTGAAGCAATTGACGATGCATCAATCACCGCCCTGGTCAAAACGACACTCCTCTATCATCGCTCGACAAGCGCCCTCAACACCATAGTCAAGACGAAAGAAGGCGTTGTCACGTTGGGAGGCAAAGCCACGACCGCAGCTGAAAAGGACCTGGCCGGCAAATTCGCAACTGACGTTCACGGCGTAAAGGTAGTGGTCAACAACATGACCGTTGAATAAGTAATCCAGGATCACTTCTGCCTGCCGACTCGCTACCGACTGTTTTCCGGTGGCGAGTCTCTCATTGTGCCGATCTCTGCCAGGGCTTTGGAGAGAGCGTGCTGAGTGAAGGGAAAACTCTGTAGGATTGGCATGGCATTACAGCATGATTCGGCACACAGATGGTTACAACGTGGCTTATCTGCGGATTCGGTGGATGATGAGGGAACAAGAAGCATTCAAGGAGCAAGAAATCACAATAGGGTGTTCCAGGAAGGTGATACTATGACACATTCAGACGACAGGCAACACCGCTCAATCCTCCAAAGCATCGCCCATCGGGCAATGCTTGACCGAGGACTTGCGCCGGATTTTCCGCCCCGGGCGATCGCCGAGCTCGACGGAATTCACGGGCCGGCAACCCGAACCGCGGAATCGACCCGCGATCTCAGAAACCTGCCCTGGTGCTCCATCGACAACGATGACTCGCGTGACTTGGACCAGCTTACCGTAGCCGAGGCCCTGCCCAACGGGGCCGTAAAAATCCTTGTCGCCATTGCCGACGTGGACGCGCTCGTCAAAAAGCAATCACCACTTGACGATCATGCCCGGCAAAACACCACCTCGGTCTACACGGCTGCCGGAATTTTTCCGATGCTGCCCGAGAAACTCTCTACGGATTTCACCTCTCTCAACTCTCAATCAGACCGCCTGGCAATTGTTGTCGAAATAGTTCTCGCCGGAGATGGCTCGCTTCAAAGTTCGGACCTCTATGAGGCGACAGTCCGTAATCAGGCAAAACTGGCCTACAACAGCGTGGCCGGATGGATCGAAGAGAATGGCCCGCTACCGCCGGGGATCGACCCGGTCAAAGGTCTTGAAGAAAACCTTCGACTTCAGGACCGCATGGCTCAGAGGCTGAAAGCCCTCCGGCATCTGCACGGTGCGCTTGATCTGGAAACAATAGAAGCACGTCCGGTCTTTGACGGAGATATCCTCAAGGATCTGGAAGCCGAAAAAAAGAACCGAGCCAAAGAAATTATTGAAGATTTCATGATCGCCGCCAACGGCGTTACCGCACGATACCTCGCAACCAAAAAGTTTCCGGCCCTGCGACGGGTGGTACGCACGCCCAAACGCTGGGACCGGATCGTGGAACTTGCCGCAGAACGAGGCGAAGCGTTACCTCCCGAACCCGATGCAAAGGCCCTGGAGAAATTTCTGGTATCTGCAAAGGCCGCTGATCCTCTGCGCTTTGCCGATCTCTCACTCAGCGTTATCAAGCTCCTGGGTGCAGGTGAATACGTCGTCGAATTTCCGGGTGGCAGTGCCGCCGGGCACTTTGGTCTGGCGGTCAAAGACTATACGCACTCCACCGCCCCGAACCGCCGCTACCCCGATCTCATTACCCAACGCTTGCTGAAAGCAGCCATGGCAAGCGCCCCCCTGCCCTATGAGAACGACGAATTAGCAGAGCTCGCCAAGCACTGCACCGAACAGGAAGATGCCGTGAAAAAGGTCGAACGACAGGTCACAAAATCCGCCGCCGCCTTACTTTTGGAGTCGAGGATCGGGGAGCAGTTCGATGCCTTCGTCACCGGCGCCTCGAACAAAGGCACCTGGGTCCGGCTCCTGCATCCGCCTATTGAAGGCAGATTAGAGCGCGGTTTTGAGGGTTTGGATGTTGGCCGCAGACTTCGCGTGCAATTGGTCGGCACCAATGTGGAGCGCGGATTTATCGACTTCGAGAGAGTGGCCTAAGGATTGAACATTGCATTGAAGAAAATGAGACATAGTATGCACAGACGGTTTTCCCAGGTCGCTGGATTAACGACTTTTTTTAAACATTTGGCTCTCTCTTGCACGGAGGCATTTCAGGATGCCCACGTTATGCTCAGCTCCAGCGGTAAAGTGAAGCGTTTTTGGCGGGTTCATTTTCAAAAAGAATATGTCCAGCAACAACTTTCTATCCGTCAAGGCTCTTGCCGTCAATGCGGCACCTGCTGTAAGATGCTGTTCACCTGTCCCATGCTGACAAAACCGGGGCTCTGCCTGAGTTACGGCGCTTGCAGGCCCCAATCCTGTAAGATCTTCCCAATAGATCAACGGGATATTGATGAAGTAGATCTTTGCGGCGGTCAGTGCGGGTACAGTTTCATGAGGGAATGATTCATTCGAATGCCCCAAAATGGGGCAACACAAAAAGAAAAGGCAGCGAATCGAAAAGAAACCGTTGCTGATTGAGGACAATAATTTTTTAAACCAGGAGGATTGAATGAAAAAGATGAGTGCAGTTTTTGTTGTGTTGGTTTTTATGGCTTCTTCTCTTGCTTCGTGTGCAGGTGAGTACAACAAAGGGCAATCAGGAGCTGTGATGGGTGGAGTTGGCGGGGCTGTAGTTGGTCAGGCCATCGGCAGAAGTATGGAGGCGACCTTGATCGGTGTCGCGGTTGGCACAATGCTTGGGTACATCGTCGGCAATGAAATGGATAAAACCGACCGACAGCAGTTAAATCAAGTATATGAGACCGGTCCATCCGGGCGGCAAAGCAGTTGGCAGAATCCCGATTCTGGAAACAGCTATACAGTCACACCTCAGCCTGCAGTCCAACGTTCATCCGGTCCCTGTCGGAAAGCAGAAATCCGGGCGGTGATTGATGGGAAAAATGAGACAACCTATTCAACCGCTTGCCGTGATGAAAGCGGCCAGTGGGTCCTTCAATAGAAACAAAATTTGCCCCGGAACCACATAGCCCCTCAATTGGAGCCCCAATTGAGGGGCTATGGTCCGAATTATTTGTAGAAATCAAGACTCGCTCTGACATATTTCAGGATCAGGTTTCAATCCTATCCGACAATCACATTTAGACATGAGTAGCGCTTATATACAGTAGTAAGGTCAATCTGGAAAAAATTTCGTGTTGCTATAGTTTTGTTTTGGCAATCTTAAGGATATTTTTATTTCAACATTCCTCAATGTAGCTTAACAGAGTCTTCACCAATTTGAGGAAAGATCACACATATTGTCCAGTTTTTTGGGACCACCGCACACTGGGCTTAAAGTGCGCGCCTTTTTGGATACGAATTGCTATGCCAAGGGAATCAAGGTGGCGGACGCGGAAATGAAGGATCTCGGTCATCAGCCAGAATCTTTTCATGGTGAGTGGAATTATTCCATTAAAAAGCATGCATCATTAATGAACAGTTCCTAACGACTAAAAGTTTCTTTTTTTATGCTTTTTTAATTTTTTTTCAAAATTTCTTTATTTGTTATCCAGCACTTCGCGCACCTTAGCGGCCAGAGTTCCTTTCGTAAACGGTTTTTGAATGAAATTGATACCCTCAACCAACACACCTTGGCGAGTAATGACATCGCCGGTATAGCCGGACATGAACAAAACTTTGAGACCCGGGTAAAAAGGAATGAGTTTTTCCCCTAATTCCAGGCCGCTCATTTCGGGCAAGATCACGTCGGTTATTAGCAGGTTAATCACGGCTGCGTGCTTCTTGGTCAAATGGATTGCCTCACTTGGTTTTGCAGCGGAAAGCACCTGATATCCTAATCTCTCCAGCATCAGCCTTGTCATATCCAAGATCGCTGGCTCGTCTTCCACCAGCAGGATGGTTTCGTTACCTTGCAAAACGTGAGCTACCGGGCTTTTCTTCCATATATCCTCATTCTTAGCCATATGCCGGGGCAGGTAGATTTTAAACGTCGCGCCTTTGCCCGGTTCGCTAGAGACATCGATGATGGCGTTGTTCTGTTTGACGATACCGTAGACCGTGGCCAGCCCGAGACCGGTACCTTTACCTATCTCCTTGGTGGTGAAAAACGGCTCGAAGAGTTTATCCATAATTTCTTTGTCCATGCCGCAACCATCGTCGCTCACAGACAGCAGTATGTATTCGCCAGGAACGAACCCGGGATGATCTGAACAATAGGTCGTATCGAAGCTCACAGAGTGCGTTTCGATAATGACCTTGCCTGCGCCCGCGATGGCATCGCGGGCATTGACACCCAGATTGGCCAGGATCTGATCAATCTGGGAGGGATCCATCTTGACCAAGCACCTCCCCGCTTCAGGCAGCCAAATAAGCTCGATGTTCTCACCGATCAAACGCCGCAGCATATTGATCATCCCTTCGACGGTCTCGTTCAAGTCGAGAACTTTGGGAGCGATAGCCTGCCGGCGAGCAAAGGCCAGCAGTTGTCGAGTAAGGTTGACCGAGTGTTCGGTGGCCTGGAGGATTGCCTGGAGGTGGGCAAAGATCGGCTGGGCAGGGTCAAGCAAATCCATGGCCATCTCGGTGTGACCATGGATTACCCCAAGCATATTGTTGAAATCATGGGCTACACCGCCTGCCAGTGTGCCAATGGCTTCCATCTTCTGGGCTTGACGAAACTGCTCTTCCAGTTTCTTGTGTTCGGTTATATCCTGAAGACTTACCAGGATCAAAGGGGAATTATCGACAATGATTCTTGAGGTGAAGATAAGGAACGTTAAGCTTCGCTCCTTGCCCTCAATGAACAGGGACAGGCTTGTCTCAACCTGATGATTACTCCGTCCGGTCTCATATGTGTCCTTTATTGTATTGCGCAGAGTGCAGAATTGGCAGCTCAGCCCAAAGCCATAACCCTGTTGGGGTGTATCGAGGGTATGAAGACAGTGCAGCGCTTCCCCGATTCGAAGGCCAATCATATCTGTAATTGCTGAACCGGTGAATAAAGAGGCAAGAGCGTTCATTCTCCGGATACATCTTTCTCCATCAAGAAGAAACATGATGAACGGAGCGTTCTCGAAGATCGCTATCAGCTCTTTTTGTTGTTGTTTGAAAATCTCCTCCACCCGCTTACGTTCGGTAATGTCAAGGATTGTCCCGATCAATCCGCTAACGGCACCTTGGCTGTCAGTGAAAACCGCCTTGTTGAAGATAACATCGTATAGCTTGCCATGTATGTTCTTTACCTGAGAGTCATATTGCTGTGCTTCCCCGTTCTCGAAAAGTTCGTTATCCTGGGCGTGATAGATTTCCGCAAGTTCTGGCAGGTTGATGTCGAATGCGGTTTTACCGATCAGTTGTTCCCTTCTGGCGCCGAAAAATACCTCAAAAGCCCTGTTGAATCCCAGGTA
>JAUYSF010000015.1 GCA_030696435.1 Desulfoprunum sp.
ACTGTGTACCGGGAAGCCCATAGCCTGAAAGGTGCCGCCCGGTCCGTGAACCATGTCGATATTGTAGCTATTAGCCAATCAATGGAGAATGTTTTTTCCGCGCTGAAACGCGGCCAGATTGTCCTTTCCGCCCAAATAAGCGATCTCCTTCATCAGACCGTAGATTTTTGTTATCGGCTCGTCGCTGGCGAAGAGACATCGCCTTCCGAAAAAGCCGTAATCAGAAAACTCATTCGACAGCTCGACGGCTCGATAACCGGGAAAGAGACTGCTGCAGAAAAGTCTCAAGTAACCGAACCGGAGAAACTACAAGGTCGGGAAATGGTGCCAACTGCCCCCTCGGAAGAATCGACGGTCCTCGATTTAGCCGAACCGCCAAATCAGCCTCGCGACGCCGCTTCGCTCCCTGTCGCGTCAGAGACCGTCAGGATTTCCACAGCAAAACTTGATGCCTTACTCCTCCAGGCTGAAGAGCTGATTTCAGTCAAGCTCGCAACGGGTCAGCGCGTGGCGGAATTGCGGGAATTAAAGAAGGCCTTCGATGTGTGGAAAAAGAAGCGGCAAAGAGAAGGGGCCATCGGCATTTCGCGGAGCCACCACAGCGCCGAGCCATTCTTGGCGGACCCTTTTATCGCCTCACTCGCATCCAGATTGACAGCTCTAGCCAGGACGGCCGAATACGATCATCGGGCATTTGGCTCCATGGTCGACATACTGCTCGATGACATGAAGAAAACATTGATGCTGCCGTTCTCATCGATGTTTGAGATGTTCCCCCTGTTTGTCCGCGATCTCGCACGCGCCGCCGGAAAAAAAGTAGCATTGACAACAGAAGGCGGCGAGATCGAAATAGACAGGCGGGTTTTAGAAGAGATGAAAGACCCTCTTATCCATCTGCTGAGAAATTGTGTCGACCACGGCATTGAAATGCCGGATGAGCGGGAGAAAAAGCATAAATCGGCCTGTGGCATTGTAAGGGTGAGCGCCTCTTCAAAAGACAACAAGATCGAAATCACGGTTTCCGACGACGGAGCCGGGATTGATGCCTCAACAATAAAATTGTCTGCTGTCAGACACGCCCTGATATCACAGGAAGCCGCGGACAAACTTGGTGAGAGAGAAGCGCTTCTGCTGGTTTTTCATTCAGGCGTGACAACAAGTCGTCTCATCACCGACATCTCCGGCAGAGGACTCGGACTTGCCATCGTCAGGGAGAAGGTCGAAAAACTGAACGGCACGGTAACGGTTGATAGCCGGATGGAGGCAGGGACAACATTCCGCATGGTCGTTCCGTTGACTCTTGCGACGTTCCGGGGGACCCTTGTCAGGGTTGCCGAACAGCTTTTCGTTCTGCCTTCGGCTCAAGTGGAGAGGGTAGCAAGGCTAAAAAAAGAAGCGATCCAAATGGTCGAAAACCGCGAAACGATTGTCTTCAACGGACAACCGATCTCGCTCGTCAGACTCAGCGATGTCCTGGAACTCAAAGCGACAGGCAATCAGCCGCAAAACGACGACACTCTCGTGCAAGTGGTCGTATTAGGTTCGACTGAAAGACGCATGGCTTTTATGGTAGATGAGATTCTGCACGAACAGGAGGTGCTGGTGAAGCCGCTTGGCAGACAACTTTCCCGCATCAGAAACATTGCGGGTGCAACCGTTCTGGGAAACGGCAAGGTGGTGCCTATCCTCAATGTCTCCGACCTGCTGAAATCCGCAGTGAAAAAGGCGCCGTCGCTTACCGCAGGACTCGTCAAAGCGCCTGAAAGAAGCAATTCCATCCTGGTTGTGGAGGATTCGATTACCGCCAGAATGCTTCTGAAAAATATTCTTGAATCGGCCGGCTACGATGTCCAAACTGCGGTTGACGGCGTCGATGCGATCACCGCACTTAAAATCCGGGAGTTCGATATCGTGGTCTCGGATGTGGAAATGCCGAGGATGAACGGTTTTGATCTGACCGCAAAGATACGGGCGGACAAGAAACTTTCGGAGCTGCCGATAGTGCTGGTGACAGCGCTCGAATCCCGCGAGGACAGGGAGCGCGGCATAGATGTTGGCGCCAACGCCTACATCGTCAAAAGCAGCTTTGATCAGAGCAACTTGCTGGAAGTGATCGGGAGGTTGACATGATCAGGGTTCTTGTTGTGGAAGATTCTCCGGTTGCGCGTGAATTGTTGACCCACATCCTGAGTTCCGACGCAGGTATTCAGGTCATAGGAACGGTGGTCAACGGCAAAGAGGCCGTGGAGTTCGTGATGCACAATAAACCGGATCTTATCACCATGGATATCCATATGCCGGAGATGGATGGGTTTGAGGCTACACGGACTATTATGGGAACCAATCCGGTACCCATCGTCATAGTGACGGGCAGTTCCAATATGAGAGAGCTGGAGACCTCTTTCCGGGCGATAGAGGCTGGCGCCCTTACCGTAATACAAAAACCGCAAGGACTCGGTCATCCCGACTATGAAAAGAACGCCAAGAATTTGATTACGATGGTAAAACTGATGTCAGAAATCAAAGTGGTCAGGCGCTGGGCGCGGACTGCCGAGAGACGATCACAACCTCAGCGAGAGAACGTGTATAACATTGCCGCCCAACCTGCCACAGTGAAGGTCGTAGCGATTGGGGCATCTACAGGTGGCCCTCCGGTGATCGAAAAAATATTGGCTGAACTCCCGCATGATTTTCCCGCGCCTGTATTGATAGTTCAGCATATGGCCGAGGGCTTTATCCCGGGATTTGCCGAATGGCTGGGCCAGACATCTTCCCTGCCTGTTCATGTGGCCTTCCATGGCAGCATAACGCGCCCCGGTCACGTATATATTGCGCCGGACGGCACCCAGATGAGAGTCGACGCGAACGGCAGAATCGTCTGTGCCGGCGATGCCCCCGAAAACGGGCTCCGTCCTTCGGTCTCGTATCTTTTCAGATCGATTGCGGAAGTGTTCGGCAAAAACGCGGTTGCTGTGCTCCTTACCGGTATGGGCAAGGACGGCGCTGCAGAACTGAAACTGATGCAGGATAAGGGTGCGATCACCATTGCCCAGAATGAGGAAAGCTCGGCAGTCTTCGGCATGCCGGGCGAAGCCGTGAAGCTCGGTGCAGCGAGATATGTGTTGCCTGCTGACAAGATTGCAGCGGTATTGACGAGTATCGCGATGTCCAAAGTCAAAAGAGACGAGAGTAATTAGAGGTAATATGGGAAACTTAACTGAAAGTAATTATCTTGACATCCTTGTTGTCGAGGACAGTCCAACACAGGCTGAAGAACTTCGGTTTATCCTGGAAAGAAAGGGTTTTAAAGTCTCGCTTGCCACCAACGGCAAGGAGGCCATGGACTTTCTCAAAAACCACATACCGGATATTGTCATGTCCGACATTGTGATGCCCGAGATGGACGGCTATGAACTCTGCAAACACATCAGGGCTGATGAGAAACTCAAAGAAGTCCCGGTCATCCTCGTCACCTCACTTTCAGAGCCGACGGACGTTATCAAAGGGCTTGAAGCCGGTGCCAATAACTTTATCACCAAACCCTACGATGAAAAGTATATCGTTTCCCGCATCCAGTATCTTGTCGCCAATATGGAGCTGCGCAAGAACTCAAAAGCGGAAATGGGCATAAACGTCTATTTCTCTGGCGAAAACTTCTTCATCACCGCCGAACGTTTGCAGATACTGGACCTGTTGCTTTCAACCTATGAAAATGCCTATCTTCAGAATCGTGATCTGCTCACCGTGCAAAAAGAGCTGAGGGATCTCAATGAACGTCTGGAAGATATCGTCATGGAACGGACGGCCGAATTGTCGTCAGCCAATAGCAAGTTGAACATCGAACTGGCCGAGAACAAGCGGACCGAGGAGGAGAAGGCCAAACTTCAGGCACAACTCTATCAGGCCCAGAAAATGGAATCGGTGGGCCAACTGGCCGGTGGCGTGGCCCACGACTTCAACAACATGCTCAGCGTCATCCTCGGATATGCCCAAATGGGCCTTGAAAAAACAGACCCGTTATCATCGCTGCATAATGATCTGCAGCAAATTCTTGATGCCGCTCTGCGTTCTGCAAATATTACTCGACAGCTACTGGCCTTTGCCCGCAAGCAGGCTATCGCTCCTCAGATCCTTGACCTCAATGAAATTGTGGAAGATATGCTCAAGATGCTCAAGCGGCTTATCGGCGAGGAAGTCAGCTTAACCTGGCGCCCTGACCCAAAGCTCTGGCCAATCAATATCGATCCCTCTCAGGTGGATCAGATTCTGGCAAATCTCTGTGTCAACGCCCGCGATGCCATCGGCGGAGTAGGAGAACTCAACATAGAAACAGGTATGGTTACCTTTGAACCGGAATATTGTGCCGGCCACGCTGAAGTTGTTCCCGGCGAGTTTGTGCTCCTGGCAGTCAGCGATAATGGTTGCGGCATGGAAAACGAAATCCTCGAAAAGATCTTCGAGCCCTTTTACACCACCAAAGAAGTGGGCTATGGCACCGGTCTTGGGCTGGCTACAGTCTATGGGATCGTTCAACAGAACAACGGTTTCGTCAACGTCTCCAGCGAACCTGGCAAGGGAACGACCTTCAGGATTTATCTGCCGCGACACACCGGAATGATTAACAATGTAGCAAAACAGCGTAATGGCGCAATCCCATGCAGCCAGGGTGAGACTGTGCTCGTCGTGGAGGATGAGGAAGCAATTCTCAGACTGGCCAGCAGAATGCTCAAGGAACTGGGCTACACCGTGCTCACGGCCAACAGCCCGACGGAGGCTATCCGCCTGGCTCATGAGCAAGCTGGCATCCAACTTCTTCTCACTGATGTGATTATGCCGGAGATGAATGGCAAGGATCTGGCGAAACTACTCCTTACCTCTCGCCCAGGTCTTAAATGCCTGTTTATGTCGGGCTATACCGCCAGCGCCATTGCCAGTCAGGGTGTGATGGATGAAGAGATTCACTTGATTCAGAAGCCATTTTCAGCCAGAGATTTGGCGGCAAAGGTACGTGAAGTGCTTGACTCGTGAGATTCGGCGATGCAAGCGATTTTCGCTCTCGACAATTCCGGCCAGGACAATTTTTGCTCATTTTGCCGTCGCATTAGAAATATCCGGTTCAACAAGGGACCTTCTCCATGTGTAACTCTTCGCTGTCATTGAATCCATCGGGATCAAAATCGCTATCGCTATCGAAATCGGATTGAGTCTTCCGGTGCAGTGAATTCTGAGTCGCAGTCGCACTTTCCCTGAATCTGCTATGATTTTTGCTAACTCGATTCGATTTCGATCCCGATTTCGATAGCGATTTTATTCAGCTGAATAGTTACCTCCATGTTTTTGTATTTTTAATCCAACTTGAATAACTGGGGGGCAATGTTTTAAATTTAGGCAAATATCTCTTGCATGAAGGCATTGAGATGTTACTTTTTAATTGCCGGAGCAGGGTCAACACTCAAACACCCCAAGAGAGATCAAATCCCATGACAGAAAATGAGGCCCCGAAAGGAGCAATTTTGCAGCGTGATAAAGAGACATACGCCATCGTACCCCGCGTGCCCTGTGGTCTGCTGACGAGAGAGATGTTGAAAAATATCAGTCTGGTGGTGGAAAAATACGATATTCCTCTGATCAAGATGACCTCGGGGCACCGTATCGCCCTGATCGGCATGAAAGAGGACAAAATCAACGACATCTATGCCGACCTCAATATGGAACCAGGTCAGGCTACCGAACTTTGCCTGCATTACGTGCAGGCCTGCCCAGGCACTGAAGTGTGCAAATTCGGCATTCAGGATTCTCTGCAGTTCGGTGTTAAATTGGAGAAACTGCTTGCAGGCAGAGAACTACCGGCCAAACTCAAAGTCGGCGTCTCGGGCTGCCCGTTTTCCTGCGCCGAAGGTCTGGTCCGGGATATTGGCGTGATGGGCAAAAAAAAGGGTTGGACCCTGTCTTTTGGTGGCAATTCCGGCAGGCAGGCGCGAATTGGGGATGTCCTCGTCGAGGAGATCAGCGAGAGCGAAGTTATCGCCCTCATCCAGCGCTGTATCGACTATTACTGCCAGCATGCCAAAAAACGGGAACGCACGGCCCGTTTCATCGAACGGATCGGCATCGAGACTTTCAAAGAGGCCGTCCTGGCCCCACCGCCGTCAGAGGCCTGATCGACCATGGCCGTGCAACCCCATAACTCAGTTATCCGGCGATGTTTTGTCAATGCCCCCTGGTATGACCTGAAGGACAACCTGCTTGATCTGTTCCTGGAGTACGGCCTGCAACCGGAAATCGGCCTTGAGGGGACCTGCCTCTACGACGAAGATATGGCTGAGTTCAGGAAAATTCATGAGATCCTGGCCGGCAACGGCCTACAATGCACACTGCACGCCCCGTTTTTCGATCTCGCACCCGGCTCACTCGATCCATATATTCTTGAAAAAAGCCGGGAAAAATTATATCGCGCCATCGAACTCATCGCCGTCCTCCGGCCGCGATCCCTCGTCTGTCACCTGCAGTACGAAGAAAACAAACACGGCTATGTCTTTGAGCGGTGGCTGGCCAATTCTCTTGCCACCTGGCGGCAGCTTGCCGGAAAGGCAACGGAATATGGCGTGCCGATCATGCTGGAAAACACCTACGAAACCGCACCAACGGCCCATCTGGCAGTGCTCACAGGACTACAGACGGCAGGGGTGGGATTCTGCCTCGATGTCGGCCACCTGAGTGCTTTTGCCAAGACCTCCTGGCGGGACTGGCTGCCGGTCATGCTGCCATGGCTTGGCCAGTTGCATATCCATGACAATACCGGCGAGAAAGATCAGCATCTCGCCCCGGGTCGGGGAACCTTTGACTTCCCGGAATTCTTCGACTTTCTCCGAAAAAATGCCTGTCATCCACTCATCACCCTGGAGCCCCACTCCCGCGAAGATCTCTGGCAGGCCCTCGAATATCTCGGTGATACTGGTCTTCTCGACGGAATCTGAAGGAAAACGCCCAGCAACTCTTTCGCCCTGATTGCCAAATTTTTCTTTTGATATTGGCGGCATCATCCGATACAACGAAAGATATCAGCGACATTTACGGTTAACTTTCCCGTTTCCGCTCACCTGCGAACATACAATGAAGATACCCGCCGCGCAACAATCAGGCCCGCAAGATGATTCAGCCTCTGCACCGCCTTCCGAACCGATGGATTCCTCGACCTCGCCTGCTGCCGCCGAAAAATACGCCTCAAAATACATAGCCGCCGACCGGCGATTCTCAGACACCAGTGTCTTTGTGGTCGATGATGCGACGTTTTTTTCCAGTATGCCGAGACCGACCCACTGGTCCGTCGCCTGGTCCGACCTGATGATGACCATGTTCATCCTCTTTGCCGTCATGTTCGCCTATAAGGCCGCCCATCGGGAATTTCTCGTAGACGATGAGATCGCAGTTGTCGGGGGCGACACGACTGAGGCGCTGGAGATAAGCCGGGAAGACCGGGCCGCCCTGCCCTTTGTGCCGATCAAGCCCGGTTTACCAATCATCACCGCCGGCACGGTCAAAAAGGTCGAGTCCGTGCTGCTGCAGGACTCCGAGGATAAGACACAATTCCCCAGCGACAAGGCAAAGCAGGCTCAGGATCGGATCAGAAAAGCAGCCGCCAGCGATCTTGCCAAAAAAGAGGCCCAACAGGCAGAAGAGATAAAACGGCAGGCCGAAGCAGCAAGCTCGGTTGTGACGGAGGAGGAAGCCTCCCAAGCCCCTCCTTCTGCACCCACCACGGCAGATAAGATGCAGGAGATGTTCAGTCTCAGCCAAAAAAATCTGGAAAATTATAATCTGGAAAAATTTGCGGCAATCGATCTGGTACCGGACAAGACGGTCAGAATAGTCCTGACCGGTGATCTCTTCTTCGATACTGGTCAGGCCGAACTCTCGGCGTCCGCCAAAGAGTCGTTGAAAAAAATCACCGAGGTGATCAAAAAAACTCCGTACATGATCAATATTGTCGGCCATACCGACAACATTCCGATGCGCTCCGAACGCTTTTCGACCAACTGGGAACTCTCCGTTGCCAGGGCCAGCAGGGTCGCCCGTTATCTCATTGAGGAACGAGGTATGAATCCCAATCAGTTCGTGGTCAGCGGTTACGCGGCCTACCGCCCCCTGCAGCCCAACACCGACACACGCAGTCGCGCTGCCAACCGCAGGGTTGAGATCATCATCAGTAAAAAGCTGCCGCCACCGACACCGGCCACACCCGAAAATATACAATAAAAAGAATATTCCTTATGAAAAATAAAACACGCATCGGTTTCATTCTCGGTTTGGCGCTCTTTGTGATCGGCTTCATCATCAACGGGAATCTCAGCCTCTATTTCAACACCTCGGGTATTCTTATTGTGGCAGGTGGAGTTGTAGCCGCCTCCTTGCTCAGTTTCAAATTCGAACAGTTACGTATTGTCATGAAGGTCATCTCATCGGCCTACAAGAAGCCAATCATCAAAGAAACCGAGATCATCAACATCCTGATAGACCTCTCTATCAGATCCCGAATTGACGGTATTCTGTCGCTGCAACAGAAGGAAAATGAGACCACCATCCTTTTTCTCCGCCGCGCCCTGGCATGCCTTGTTGACGGCTACAGAATCGAACAGATCCGTGACATCCTCAATACCGAGATGTATTTCTTCAAACTGCGCCGGGAAGACTCGGAAAGGGTATTGCGAACCATTGCCGATTTCTGTCCGGCCTTCGGTCTTATCGGCTCTGTTGTCGGTCTTATTGCCATGCTGGGTGGGGTTGGTGACACCTCGATCATCCTCAAATCGATCCCGATTGCCCTGACCTCGACGCTCTACGGTCTCCTCCTCTCAAATTTCTTTTTTCTACCGTTTGCCGCTACCATCAAGGAACGGACCAATCATGAGTTGCTGCTGCAGAAAATCATCATGGAGGGGGTGATCGCCATCGACTCCGAGATCAACCCAGTCATCCTCAAGGTCAAACTTGAATCGTTTCTCACCCCCTCGGAACGCGAACCGGAATTCATCTCGTACTCCAAACTGAAAGAACGCTTTAAGATTGAATCGGAGGCCGAAGCAGAGGCAGAGGCTGAGCGGTCTATCAGGATTCAGGATATTTAGACGTACAAAGGTCCCGGCTCTGACGACGGGTCAGGGTAGGCCGGCAAAGTTAACACTTGATTTGGAATTGGCAGAAGAGAGAAGATATGGCACATCAAAAGCGGACCAGCAGGTATACACTGCACACTGTATTTACCCTGTTGCAGGTTTTTTCAATTGCTCTGGGTGTTTGTTGGGGGGCAGATTCCTCAGATCTGGCCGGCAGTGAACAGATCGGCCGGATCAGACAAGGGATGTCCCAATCTGCCGTATTCTCACTGCTCGGGCCACAACCCGAGCGAGGGCCTTCAGAGCTTTGGGGGGCGGATGGCATGTACCATCAGATCTGGAAATACAGGGGTGCGGGTATCGAACTCAGCATGGTTGGGGAGAAAAAAGACTCGGTAAAGGCCGTGGAATCCATTACCGTCACCGCCCCCTGCCCCTTGTCGACAAAACGCGGTATCCATATCGGCAGTACGGAAAACGAGGTCATGGTCGCCTATCGAGCGGAATTTGATAAAGACGCAAGCATGGCAGGTGAGTCCTTTGTTGCCGGTTCGGTCTTTGGCGGTCTGGTCTTCCATTTCCAGGCCAACAAGGTAGATCAGATCTTCCTCGGGGCCTCGGCGGAATAGTCCGCCTTCTGCGATCGCCCTCCCCCCTCCGACGAAAACTCTTCCTTGAATCGTTTCAGGAGAGAAATTCCGCAACTCGCCAGAGAGGCATAGCCATTCTCTTCTAGAAGTCCGACAGGCTCCTAGCTTTCCAGTACCACCTTCTGGGGAATCATTTCGATGTGCTGCTCTGTCTTGGCAGTTGTCGAAAATCTGCGTTTCTTTTTCAGAAATTGTACCTCAACAAAATAATAGGATATTGAGGCGCAGGCAAAGGTAAGTGCTACGCCGACAGACGCCAGGATATACCATTCACTGTGAAATTTTTGTTGTAAAATCTTATAGACCGGCCAGTGCCACAGATAGAGGCCATAGGATATTTTTCCGATCCAGCGTAGCCTGGCATCAGAAAGTATTTTCCCTATGAGACTATTGGGAATTGCCACAAGATGAAGCAGGAAGATTGCCGAAGCAATGGCGATAAAGAAATATCCATAAAATTGAACACTTTGACTTCTGTGATCAAAGTGCAGCATGTAGACGCAGAACAGGACTGACAGACCAAGGGGTATTTTCATCCAGTTCCGCAGTTTCTCAACTGGAGGAATCATTTCATGAAAGAGTGCTACAGCCAAAAGACACCCTATCAACAGACAGTCCGCCCTGGTATCCAGCATCAGATACAAGCGGCGATAAGAGGCCCCGTGCTCAAAAAGAGATACCCGGTGCCAAACCACCAGACCGATCAGAAACAGCAAAAACAGCATGAGTCGTTGCGGTTTTTTAAAAATCCGCAGAAACAGACTCAGGAGAAGAGGCCATATTATGTAGAATTGTTCTTCAACAGAGAGGGACCAGGTATGAGCAAGATATCCCCGGGGAGCACCATGCGCCAATATCCAGTTTGTGGCATAAACCATGGTGATAAATGATTCGTACAGAACAGAGAGCAATATTTTCTTATTGGTGAACAGCCAGGCATAGACAATGAGAAAGAGGATGAGCAACACCAGGGCCGGAATTAAGCGCAGTATTCTACGCATATAGAAATTCTTAATGCTTATTGCGCCTCGAACATCGTATTCCTTCAACAGTATGGTGGTAATGAGAAAACCACTGATAACAAAAAATATATCCACTCCAATCCAGCCACCTTTGATGCCGGGAACTTGGGCATGGGAAAACATAACGGCAAGTACGGCAAATGCCCGTAAGCCATCAATACCTTTGTAATAGTCCTTCATTTCACATCACAATTAAATGTAAATCTTTGTCTTTTCGCTGGAATTCAGAGCGGATGATTCATCAAAAAATCTCAGACGGGGTGGCAGATTTGGCTAATTTGGAGCTTCGGCATATTTACACAAGAATGATTATCCTTTCAAGATATTCATTCTACAGCCTTCCTCAATACTCGGCAAGAAACACCTCACAGTCTCATTGCTTGCCTGGTCGAGTAGACCGGCTCCTGATTTGTTAAACCGTGAGTTTAAAGTAGAAGAGCCAGACCAGGTATATGTATCCGACATTACATATATCTGGACAGGTGAAGGCTGGTTGTTTTTGGCTGTAATACTTGATCTTTTCTCCCGAAAGATCGTCGGATGGTCACTCAATAACCGGATGAGCAGAAAGTTAATCATGGATGCGTTGCGCATGGCAGTCTGGCGGCGACAACCAGCTCCCGGGCTACGCTTTCATTCTGACAGAGGAAGTCAGTATTGCAGTGATGATTTTCAAAAGATGCTTAAAACCCATGGAATGATCAGCAGCATGAGCCGGAAAGGGAATTGTTGGGATAATTCTGTGGCCGAGAGTTTTTTTGGCCACTTGAAAACTGAGAGAGTGTTTTTTACAAACTATAAGACTCGAGAAGAAGCCAGAAAGGATATCGTTGACTACATTGAAATGTTCTATAACAGCAGGAAGCGTCATTCATATTTGGGTTATGTCAGCCCAATGGAGTTTGAGAAAAGCAGGCTTCTTGAAAAAGCCACTTAGCAATCTGTCCATTTTTACTTGACCACACACACTTGACACGACATGCATATCATGTCAACATTAAAAACATGAGATACACAAAAGAGGTTTTAACAAATCGGCACTATGGTTATTCTGTGAAAAAAGGAGGTGTCGATTATGTCTCTTGGAAACAAGATAAAACAGTTACGCCAGGAAAAGAGTTGGTCGCAGGATGAGCTTGCCTTTCATGCCAGTATTGACGGACGCCAGGTCAGCCGATATGAAAATGACAAGGTAACACCGTCGGTTGATGTGGTCATAAAACTAGCCAAGGCCTTTGATGTCAGTGTTGATCACCTGCTGATCGACAATACCCCCAAACGACCACTGCATGAACCGGCCAGCAAGCTGACGGAGAAAATTATGCATCTTGAAAACATGTCGGAAGAGGACGAATCAAGCCTTTTACATGTACTCAATGCTATTGAGGCGAAAAACAAACTCAAGTCTCTGATGAGGGAAATTCAATAATCAAGGGTGCGAGATATGGGCGAGGTACAATATATTACAGATGACCTGAAGAACATAACCGGAGTGATTGTGCCGATCGATCTTTGGCACGAACTGCAGTCCGAGAAGGAAACAGCGTATCTTCTCAAGAGCGAAGCCATGAAAGAACGTCTTCTTGCCGCAAGAAAACGGGATAAGGGCATACCCCTCAAGGAGGTCTGTGAAAAACTTGGAATTTGATCCATCGGCCTTTGAGGATTTGGCCTGGTGGATACAGCAGGATCGCAAACAAGCCCTTCGGATTGTCAAATTGCTCAAGGAAATACAGCGGAGTCCATTTGAAGGAACGGGTAAACCGGAGGCGTTAAAGCATGAACTGGCCGGTTGCTGGTCGCGGCGTATCGACCAGGAGCATCGCTTGGTGTATGAGGTGAAAGAGGACAGGATCAGAATCCTGGCGTGCCGATACCACTATTAATCGCCCAACCGTCCGTTCCAAGGCCGGTTCTCTCCTGCAGGGTGCAATGTATCGCTCCCTGCCTGTCACACTGTTTGCCAAGAATAAAGACGCAACCAGGCCGCCAGGCAGTCCGCTCGCATAATGTTCCTTATGCTAAGTGGCTGGTTTTATTTGGTGTGTGGTAGATGTTGCGGATGTGTGGTGGTTGTTTATGGTCCAAGGCTTTGCTGATGGGCCACTGCAACATAAGGGGGGCATTATGCGACATTGCGCTTGGCTTCTTGCGAGGGTTGATTTTATCCTGCGGGGTGGGCGAAATCCGTGATCTGTCCTCGATCGTGTTCGCGTTATTTTCCTAAATCCCTATAAAAGAAACAACAATAGCAGCAATAATTGCAATAGTGCCAACAAAGACTTGTGCATATATAGAAAAATAAAAGCTGAATTTATCCTCTTTTTTATCCTTGAATACTACAGATGGATCTAAGAAACCTTTACATGAAAGAGTAACACCCTTATATAATTGAAGCAATGCAATGCAAATAATTGCTACTCCAAAGAGGAAAACCTCAATAGTACTATCAGTGAAGATCATTTTTTAACATTAAATGAAATTTAATCTTTAACACCGCATCTACATTTGCATTCTTGGAGGTCGCCATGTAAGTCTAATATGCTCATTAACATTCCGGCAAGATAGAAAGTTTTTCCAAGGTACTTAGCTGTTTTGAAATTGCTTTTCTGGTACATTTCTCCAGAATTTTTATATAAATATTTTCCTCCTGCTCTGGTTCCGTCAGCTGTTGCGCTACCTGCATCCCATATCCCTCCACTAGTTAAAGTGTCCGTGTCCTCGAAGAGTCTGCCTAAAAGATCTAAGTCAACAGGGCTGAAATTTAAACCAGGGAGTAGCATCATCATTTTATCGAAAACGCAACGATTATAGCACCAGTTCTCACCAGAATAATTAAAGTTAAAAACTGGAGGAGACTTATGTTTTTCTCCTTTTCTAAAATCCCAATTTGGGTCAGCATATCCAAGTAATCCTTCAGGATCAATCCAATTAATCGGATCATTTTGGACATACGCATAAAGATTCATGCCCCCAGCCAAACCAATAGGATCAGCGGAGACATACCGCCCAGTCTCCGGATCATAAAATCTGTTCCAGTTGTAATGGAGTCCGGTTTCCGAGTCGTAATATTGGCCCGGAAACCGTGGTCTGTCCCCGATTGCTCCGCCGATTGCTCCGAATTTCCTACGGATGGCATCCGAATTTCTTAAATTTCCGGGAAAATATCCAATGGCCCTTTGTAATGATTTCGATTTACTTGTAGGGAAACTTTTTTGCAATCCCAAGCCATTTTCGTAAACTCGACTTGAATATCACCATAGTGATCTCTTCCTTTTAATAAAAATTGCTTGTAGATAATTTCCCCATTACCTACCTTTATTATCAAATAAGCATCTACTACATAAAAAGGAAAGGTTCTCTTCCAAGCAATACTGGCTACGCTTCCATCTCGTGGGCATTGGGCTGAGAGTAGCTCATTATACTTATCGAAATAGGTGTTGACCAACATAAACAATAAGATAGCCAGTAATAGCGTTATTAGAATATATTTTTTCATAGGAAGTTTATTGGCACAAAACTCTTCTTAATTGTTGTCTTAAATAGTTTTCATCTGCCTTATTACTAGGGCATGCATTTTCAAGTTCAGATGCAACTTTTCTTGCTGCCCAATCATCGGCAATTTCTGCATCGGATTCCTGTCTTGTTCTACCTGGTTGAAATCCTTGAGCCCAGTCAATGGTCTCATTCGCTGCTGAGGCTCCACCCCCTATTATCCAACCATGCTTCAGTATTGCGCCTGCATGTCCATAGATATGACGACTAACAGCACCCCCTTGCCGACCTGCGACTAATTCTGGCCTAAAACCAGTGGGTTTCGATAGGGTTGTACCGCGTTTATTTAAGAAAAGTTGCCCCAAAGAGTCCTTGTTGCCACCAGCAATCTTCCAGTCCCCAATCAATGATTCAACAAAATCGTGACATGAAATAAGTCCCCAAGGATCAATCCAATTAACCGGATCATTTGAGACATAAGCATAGAGATTCATCCCCCCATCCAAACCAATCGGATCAGCAGAGATATACCGGCCAGTTTCCGGATCATAATATCGATTCAGGTTATAATGAAGCCCTGTCTCCGAGTCAAAGAACTGGCCAGCAAACCTGAGGTTGTTCTTCACCGTCTGCACCTTGATCTGGGCCTGACCAAAGGGCAGATAGGCAGCCTGCCAGACTAGAGTACCAGTCGCAGTGACAAGCTGCTGCGGGGTCCCGAGATGATCGTTCACAAAATAATAGGTGCCGGGATTCGTCTGGTATTCCCGTAGGGCCAGAGGTTCGCCGTCGAGATAAATATACTCCCTGAGAGGAGTGCCATCAAGCAGCGTTTCGGCGATGAGTTGGCTGTTGAGATCATAGATATAGTGACTGGTTACAGTACCGACGGTCTTGCTGATCCGCCGGTTCATACTGTCATAACCGTAGGTGGCTATTGTGCTGCCCTGTTGCTCAACTTTGCTCAGCCGGTTCAGGGCGTCGTAGGTAAAGGTGTTGGTCCCATCTGAGAGCATATTGCCGTTGGCATCGTAGGTGTAGGCCTTCGGGGCGGCAGCGGTGAGTTGGTTATTGGCGGGATTGTAGGTGTAATCGATTGCAACGCCCGCGGTGGTCGGGGCCTGGATCCCGGCAATCTTCGAGACATTGCCGCCGGCATCGCGGGTATAGATATAGTCGAGACTGCCTGCTTTGATCTTGGTGATATTGTAACGCTGGTCATAATCTCTGGTCAGATTGACTGAGCCGAAGGAGGCAGATTTTAACGGACCGAAAGGCAGATGCGTGACGGCGGAAACCAAGGCGGCGCCGTCTATATTGATGGCGCTGATCTGGCCGCTTGTATCCCTGGAATAGCTCAGGACTCTGCCGCTCGGGTAGGTCATCCCGGCCAGCTCGCCAGTGGTGGCATCCCAACTGTAGCCGGTCGTATGGGAGGTGGGGCCGATCACCCTGGTCTCGGTTACCAGTCTGCCGGCTGTGTCATAGACAAACGAGTCCGTCCCTTCCCGATCCGTGATCCGGCTGAGATGACCGATGGCGTTTGCACCTTGGTCGTAGCTGAAGAGGATATCGTCGCCACCGGCATAGCTCTGGCTGATCGGTCGGTTCAGGGCATCGTAGGTGAAGCTTGTGCCCTGGCCCTTGGCATCGGTGGCGGTAACGAGATTGCCTGCCTTGTCATAGCTGTAGCCGTTTTGCCCGGTATCCGGGGCAGTGCGGGAGACCCTTCTGCCGAAATCATCATAGGTGAAACTCGTTACCTTGTTGTTGGCATCCGTGACCTTCGTGACATTGTCATGGGCATCATAGGCATAGCTGGCGGTGGTAGTACCCGCTTCGGTCACTGACAGCAGACGGCCCAGGGCATCGTACTGGTATCCGGTCTGCATGGCGGTGGCATTCACGGTCTTAACCAGATTGCCGACCTGGTCATACTCCGAGGTTTCCTGGGCATCACCGGGAAGAGTTACTTTGGTCATTCGGCCATAATCGTCATAGCCATAGTTTGCGTATCGAGTAAGGGTGTTCTGCGGATCATGGACTGCTTCGCCGGTTCGCCTTCCTCCACTGTCATAGGTATAGCTAATGGCGTTGCCCAGGGTGTCGGTGATCTTGGCGATCTGACCGGGGGTACCGCCACAACCGGATTGACAACCGCCTACGCCTATATAGGTGTAAGTGATCATCCGGGTGCCCGGCAGGGTAATGGTTTGCAGCTGCCCGGTGGCATTATAGGCATAGGCGGTGGTCAGACCGGCGGTGGTAGTTGCGGTTACCAGGCCGCTGCTATTGTAGGTTCGCGTGGTGACGATGCCGTTCGGGTCGGTGACGGTTTCGGCTTGGTCGAAGACGTTATAGTCACTGTAGGTTGTTGTATGGCCCAAGGCATCGGTGACGGTATGCAGATTAGCGCGGTTGTTGCCTGCGGACACATCGTTTGGGTAGTAGGCAAAGCTCACCGTATCGTTTACATCGCTGCGAGGCCCGTCGATTGAGGTAATCCGACCGTAGCTGTTATAGGTATACTGGGTTGTAGCGGTGATTGCGGTTGTTCCGGAATAACCGCTCTGCTGTCGGCTAAGCAAGTTGCCCTGTGTATCATAGATCAAACTTGTTGTATTGCCCAGAGGGGTGATTATCGCGGTGAGATTGCCCCTATCGTCATACTGGTACTGGGTTATGGCATTGGTGGCATCGGTAATTGAAGTGCGGTTGCCACGGACGTCATAGCCATACTGCGTAATATTGCCTTTGGCATCGGTGATACTGGTTACAAGATCGAGGCTATTGTAAGTATATGTTGTTGTGTGGCCCAGCGGATCGGTCACCGAGGTCATGTTGCTATTTGTATCGTAGGTGTTAACGGTAGAAGACCCATCCGGATAGGTTGTTTTGATGAGGTTGCGTTTGGTATCGTAGGTGTAAACGGTGGTATTGCCCAGCGAGTCGGTCTTGGAAGTTTTTACCGCTAATACAGCGTCATAGGTGTATGACCAGAGACTGCCGTCTTTTTCGGTGAAGGTGGAGGTCCCGGACGTGAGGTAATCCATGGCCCGCGTTTTGCCCTCCGGATCGATGGAGCGCAAAAGCCTGCCCTTTGAATCATACGTATAGGTTACCGTTCTCTTCGCAGGATCTTTCTTGGTGAGCATTTTACCCGCGCCGTCATAGGTGTACTGCCAGGTATTGCCTTCAGGATCATTGATGGAAGTAAGGAAGTCTCCGGTGTAAGCCAGGGTGTTGACCCGCCCCAAGGTATCGGTAATTGTGGTTATCTTGCCGCCGGTGGTCGCTATGGTTGTTATTCTGTTATATTGATCGGTGATGCTCGCCAGGTTGCTCCCGCTATAAGTCAATGTGGTTGTGTTGCTGTTTTTGTCGGTAATGGAGCTGAGGATGCCGGCTGAGCTGTAGTTGTACTTTGTTCCGTTCTTGGTGGTTCGCGTAAACGTGCCATTGGCATTTTTGACAATGGGGGAGGTATCGCCGCTTCTGTTTTCAGGATAGTATACTCTGCTGGATTGTCTGAAGTAGATGATATTGCCATCATCAGCTTTGAGCATGATGTTGCTGCCTGAGATTGTTAGTTTGGATTCGTAATTATGGAACCATTTTTTACCTAAAGCGCCTCTGTGTACATCAATGCTGTTAAAGGAAAGAGTAAGCATGCCGATATTCTGTGAATGGTATAGATTACCGCTTTTAAGGTTCGCAGAAGATTCTGCGGGAACAGAGGGTGTAGAGCAGGGATTGCCTTTATCGCCAGTGGTTCCTCCTAAGGCTGGAGGGTCGCAACTACCAGACGCTATCATTGCTGGTGTCCTTACGTCGCCCTGAGGCAGGGGATAACCGTATATATAACCTGGCCAATAATGGGTGTACGTTCCAGTTCCAACATGTGAGCAAGTTGGTGGTCCACCCTCTATAGGGCAAGGCCCCTGAACAGGATACATCTCATAGTTACAGTTATATTCTGTATAAAAGTGACCCCACCCACACGCTCCACCAGTGCTGCATTGTAAATACCTATATGCTACGCCATCTGTTGCATAAGCACTCATTGCAATCAAAAAAGTAAAAAGGCTGCAAATACTTGCTAACAGTTCAACACCAGATTTTATGTTAAAATTCATGGTAATGTCATCCCCAAAAAATAAATAAAATGCGTGATCCTTAACTCTATATCCTTCTTATTACTCAAAAGAAATGAATCCTAATTTCAGTCCGTTATTCTAATATCATCCACCCGACCACTCCCCCGGATCAAAAAACCAAGGACAGCCTGCAGTTCATTGGTCGGCTGGGCCTCTTTCAGATCGGCTTCGAGATTTCTCTGCAGGGTACGCCAGCTGCCATCCCGAATCTGGGTACCAAGGCCATGATGGATATAGGTGCCGGTGCCAAGACCATTTGCTGCGACTGGGGTATAATAGAGGTAACGGAACCCGTCCTTAGTCTGGGTCGCGATATAGACGGTAAAGGCCTCGCTATACTTCATGCTCCATTCGAGCACCTTGAAATTGGTATCGTTCCAGTAGCTGCCGTTAGTATTGCGGAGGCGGTAGCCGTTGTTAGACGCGCTGCCGGTACATTGGATCACCTTGCCGGCCCGGTCGGTATCGTAGACATTGGTGATGGTGGCCCCAGTCGGATCATTATCGTAGATATCCCAACCGGCAATGTTGCCGTCTTCGCCATCTTCATAGACGATGGCTGTCGGGATTGAAGCGGCATCGGCCGGATCGGTTCCCTGGCTAATCTCTATCCCATCAAAGAAGCTGTCATTATCGGCATCCGGATCAAGCAGATTGATTAAGGAATCACCGTCTGGATCGGCATTCCAGCTCTCACCCCAGTAAGTTATCTCATCTTTGTCGTTGAGCCCATCGCCATCTGAATCGGCATTATACGGGTGAATACCGTACGTGGTTATTTCATCGGTGTCGGTAATACCATCGGCATCGGAATCCTGGCCGATAGGAATATTTTTGCGGGTCTTGATATCATCAACCCTGCCGCTCCCTCTAATCAGGAAACCAAGAACGGCCTGCAGCTCATTGGTCGGTTGGGCGTCTTTCAGGTCATAGGCCAGATCTCTGACAAAGGTCTGCCAAGTGCCGGCCAATACGTGGGTACCAAGTCCGTGATGGACATAGGTACCAGCACCGAGGCTATCTGATCCTACAGGAGTATAATAGAGGTATCGGAAACCATCCTTGGTCTGGACGGCAACATAGATGGTAAATTGCTCGCTATACTTCATGCTCCATTCGAGCACTTTGAAGTTTGTATCGTTCCAATAAGCACCACTGGCAGTACGCAGGCGGTAGCCATTATTGGTCCCGCTGCCGGCAAACTCGATGACCTTACCACCACGGTCGTTGTCGTCGACATTGGTGATGATGGCTCCAGTCGGATCATTATCGTAGATATCCCAACCGGCAATGTTACCGTCTTCGCCATCTTCATAGACGATGGAGGTCGGTACGGAAGCGGCATCAGCTGGATCGGTGCCCTGGCCAATCTCTTTTCCATCCGTAATACCATCATTATCAGCATCGGGATCAAGGAGATTGATGATGCCATCGTTATCGGGATCGGCATTCCAATTGGCACCCCAATAGGTCAGCTCTTCCTTGTCGGTCATGCCATCTCCATCGCTATCGGCACTGTAAGGAAGCGTACCGTATAGGGTGATTTCGTCTGTATCGGTAATCCCATCGGCATCGGAATCCTGGCCGGTAGGAATATCCTTTCGGGTCTTAATATCGTCCACCCTACCGTTGCCTCTAATCAGGAAACCAAGAACGGCTTGCAGTTCATTGGTTGGTTGGGCGTCTTTCAGGTCATAGGCCAGGTCTCTGACAAAGGTCTGCCAATTGCCGGCCAGCACATGAGTACCGAGTCCGTGATGGACATAGGTGCTGGTACCGAGGGAGTCAGAGGCGACTGGGGTGTAATAGAGATACCGGAAACCATCCTTGGTCTGGACGGCGACATAGACGGTAAAGGACTCGCTGTACTTTATGCTCCATTCGAGCACCTTGTAATTGGTATCGTTCCAATAGGTCCCGCCGGCAGTACGCAGACGGTAGCCGTTGTTGCTTGCACTGCCGGCAAATTGGATCACCTTGCCGCCACGGTCAGTGTCGTCGACATGGTGATGGTGGCACCGATCGGATCGTTATCGTAGATATCCCAGCCGGCAATGTTGCCGTCTTCGGCATCTTCATAGATCTGAGAAGTTGCAACTGAGGAGGCTTTTGTTAAGCGGTTACTCGTTGGGCCATAGGAATATTGCACTGCTGCCCCGTTATCATAGGCAACATTGGTCAGCCTGTGCCGGGCATCGTAGGTATAGGAAACAGAAGCTGAAAAGGCGGAAGGAGCTGCAAGGGAGAGGGAGAAAACGAAGATGCAGAGTTGCTATAAAACCGGTCGCAAGCGAAGAATCATCATTGTAGTCATGGACGTTTTCACCTCATTGTTTCATTATAAATAACTGGCAAGGGCAGAGAATTTTAAGAATTTACCGACGCGATAGCTCAAAGTCAGAGGATCGTAATTGAGCTTGGAATATACCTTTTTTCTATCATCTATCGAGGTAACTTCCTCTACAACGGAACTTTATACCTTTATCCGTCAGGAATCCCAACCATAAAATTACCTTAAACTACAAGTAACCTGCTTTATTTCTGATAGAAATTATTATCCACGCCTAGCAAAGATCTGCGCTGTAGGTATGAACGAAACTCACAATGGTGTTTTTGACTCCAAAAAATAAAAGCAAGGTGTAGTTCAGGAGGCGTGTGTTGCGTTTTTCAGTGCCTCTATGGCCCACTGATTGAGGCTCTTACCCGCCGCCTGTGGTAGCCACGAGGGCGGCACCATGGACCTCTGGCGGCACCCGCAACATGATCTTGCCGGATGCCGGTTTTTCTGGCGCTATGCCCTGTTCTGTGCAGTCCAGGAGGTAGTCATCAATGGCCGTTTCAAATTCACAACGAAGCTCAGCTACTGTTTCACCGTGGAAGCTGATGATAGAGCGAGCACCAAGCACCCTCCCCACAAAAATATTGTCGCGCTCATCAAACTCGATTCGGGCCGTATAACCCTTGTAGCTCATAGTATTCATAATTTCACCCCAAGACGTAAACCAGTATTCTGTACAGTATGTCGCAAAGCGAATCCTGTACCAAGTCAGGCAGACCATTGAACAACATCTAAGCTATCATGGGCAGGGTCACCGGAGCTTTTTGTGGTGCGCGATTCTGCGCGTCTCGGAGGGCGGAGGTAGCACCACCAGGCAAGGAGATTGAGATATTCCAACAACCACCCTCCCCTATCGCTCCCCCCATATCTTTTGCTTTTCAGACTGGTTCAGCCGGAAAAATCGAGCCGGAAAATTACGGGCGGTTTGGACTTACATCCCCCCAAACACCACAGTTCACTGACGTGCTGATTGAGGAGACGAGGTTAACAGGGCTTCATAATCTCTGCCACCATAAAAGATATGGAGAATGAGGACAGCCTGCGTTTCTTCATCAACAAGGACGGCCGCAACGGCTTTTTTTTCGAGCGGGATAATCCGCAGATTTTCCATCAGGTCATTTCTTTGTTGCCCACGCAGGGATGCGATTTCCAGCTCGTGGCACTTTTGGCGGAGTTTTTCAATGAACGCCCACGCTCTCTCAGGGTAGCCGCTTTTGTCTGCTATATAGCCATAAATGGCCTCAAGGTCCTTGACCGCATCCGGCATCAAATAAACATTAAATTTTTTCATCAAGCTTCTTTTTCATCCGCTGTTGGTGCAACCGCTCGATTGCTTTGAAAGCATCATCAAGTGGTACAGGCACTCCGCTTTGAGCCGAGCTTGCCAGACGGCCGCGAATTAAAGAAAGCCGCGTTTCGTGTTCCTCTTCTTTCTTTTGCCACAGGCGCATCGCCTCTCTGATAAGTTCACTGGTGGAGCCGTAGGCCCCAGAACGCACCTTATCCTTGATCGATGCGAGCATTTCAGATGGCAACGTAATGGTTATCCTTTCAGCTTTATCCGTTTGCATCGTTTGTTCTCCTCATATAATAGTATGATATTATCATACCCGCCTTCCTCTCAGGAGTCAATGCGATGTTATCTCTTTAGGACCCTCCATCTCAGCCTTGGGGCTGGAGATAGATTGGATGATACGAAAAGTGGCTTGGTTTTTTTGTGTGTGCGTTTTTTTGACACGGAGGACATCTCCGGTCTCAACAAAAAGATCAAGGCGCTCTTCCTCCTCGACGAATGTCAGTCTATCGAATTGCGGGACTCACAGATTGTCTTTGAATTCACCAAAGACCAGGATGTCGCTGTCCCCCATACCTGGCTGCAGGCCTCTCTGGCAATGCCTGCGAGACTAACCTTGCGGATTCGGGATGATCTGTCGGCTCCAGAACCGCCGGGCTCTCCCGCCGCAGAAAAAGATCCGGCAAACAGAGCCATCGTCTTTTCGGTGGAGGAGGGCTATTTGCAGGTTCATTTTTCCTTTCTCCTCAAGTTCTTCGGCGGCAAACTACGCGATGCTGACGGAAGCGAACTGATCTACCTGATAAATGACAGTCAGAAGACTTCACGCCTGCAGCTGATCGAGTTGACGCCATTGGGAGACAGCTCGCTGAAAATCGCCAAATTGCAGACGGACGAGAAAAAACCGGGGATACTGTGGATTGATATCCTGCATGCCGATTTCCCTGGCGCACACGATATCGGCATTTCGGAGAAGACGGTTTCCTTTCTCGGTACAGAGGTAGAGCTGATGCCCGACCAGCTGATCCGCATCGGCGGCGAAGCACCCCAGAAAAACGTCGAAGCCTGGAACTGGTTTACACACAACATCAAACTTTTTCGGGAATTTGCCCAGACCGGGAAACTGGCGACACGTATCGACTATTCCCGCAACTTCGGCTATTATTTCGAAGAGCGCAAGATTGTTATGACTATGGGTTTTCAGGCCTCGGCCCTTCGACTCCGCTCAGCCACCGCCGGTCCCTGAGCGGAGTCGAAGGGCGCCAAGGCCTTATGGACCGCCTCACTGATCTTTACAAGCGTATAAGGTTTTGCGACATATTGACTAATTCCCAACCTGCGTGCCTCCTCGATCCGCTCTGATTGCGAATAACCGCTGACGATAATGGCCTTCTGCTCTGGCCGGAACTCGCGAATTCTCTTATATGTTTCCAGGCCGTCGATGCCGGGCGGCATGATCATATCCAGCATGATCAGATCGCACGGGCATTCTCGCAGACAGCGGATTGCCGCCTCACCGCTGTCTGCCGAGGTAACGGCATAGCCAAGATGAGTCAGGATCTCGGAGGCAATCTGCCGCTGGTTTTCAATGTCATCAACAACCAAGACGGACTGGCCGCGTCCCCTCAGAGGTTCCTTCGCCTGACCGCCGGGCCTTTGTTCTGCGAGGCCGCCTTGCAGAGGAAGATAAATATGGAAGGTTGTGCCCTTGCCCTCGGTACTGTCGACAGTGATGAACCCCTTGTGATCCACCACTGTGCCCCAGACGATCGCAAGGCCCAGTCCCGTACCACTACGACCTATCTTTTTCCGGGAAAAGAACGGATCAAAGATCTGCTCCTGGAATTTCTCAGGGATACCTATGCCGTTATCGGAAACGGTCAGCCTGACATAGTCGCCC
>JAUYSF010000028.1 GCA_030696435.1 Desulfoprunum sp.
GCCGGCGGCTGGCTGGAAATCGCAGACGAGGACGAACGATCACTCAAGGCCACGATCCAGTATGGCCTCAAAGGGCTTTCCGCCTATGCCGAGCACGCCTATCAACTACATAAACACAGCCGGCCCATATTTGAATTTCTGATGGAAGGCCTCGCGGCGATCGTCGATCCTTCACTGTCCAAAGACGATCTGCTAGCCCTGGCTATCAAGACCGGCAAGGTCGGCGTCGATACCATGGCCCTGCTCGACAAGGCCAATGCCGAAGGCTACGGCGTCCCGGAGATGACAACCGTCAATCTCGGGGTGGGCAACAATCCGGGCATCCTGGTCTCCGGTCATGACCTGGTGGACCTCCATGAGCTCCTGGAACAGACCAAAGGCACCGGGGTGGATATCTACACCCACAGCGAAATGCTGCCCGCCCATTACTATCCCAAACTCAAGGCCTACAGCCACCTCATCGGCAACTACGGCAATGCCTGGTGGATGCAAAAAAGAGAGATCGAATCATTCAACGGACCGGTCCTCTTTACCTCAAACTGTATCGTCCCTCCCAACCCGGAACACATGGATCGGATATTCACAACCGGTGCCGTCGGTTTTGCAGGATGTGCCCATATCCCCGATCGCCAGGACGGTAAATCGAAGGACTTCTCGCAGATCATCGCCAAGGCCAAGACCTGCAAACCACCCGAGGAAATCGACAAAGGCAGCATTGTCGGTGGTTTCGGCCACATCCAGGTGCTGGCATTGAAAGATAAAATTATCGATGCCATAAAATCCGGGGCGATCAAGCGCTTTGTGGTCATGGGCGGCTGCGACGGACGCCATAAATCCCGTGACTACTACACCCGGGTGGCGGAGCTTTTGCCAAAGGACACCATCATCCTCACGGCCGGTTGCGCCAAATACAAGTACCTCAAACTCGATCTCGGCGATATCGGCGGCATCCCCCGTGTGCTCGATGCCGGCCAGTGCAACGATTCCTACTCCCTGGCGGTAATCGCCATGGAACTGCAGAAGGCCTTTGGTCTGGGGGATATCAACGATCTGCCGATATCTTTTGATATCGCCTGGTACGAACAAAAGGCCGCCCTGGTGCTGTTGGCCCTGCTCTACCTGGGAGTGAAGGGAATACGGCTCGGACCGACCCTGCCGGGTTTCCTCTCAGCCAATGTGGCAAAAATCCTGATCGAGAAGTTTGATATCAAGGGGATCACGACGCCCGAAGAGGATGTCGCGGCGATGATGGCCGGGCACTGAGTTGGTCGCTCTGTCTTATGCCAATTCCAAATCAAGATGAGAACGCGAAGGCGCAAGCGAGCAGCGATGAGACAGTACATACACGTACATCGAGGAGCCGCACAGCGCAGCCGACACCGTTAACGCTTGATTTGGAATTGCAATTAATCTGACCCGAGTCAAGCCACAGCATGGGGGCGGACCAAAGGGCTGTCCGGCTTGAACAGCTCTTTGGTCTCTTTTTTGACGTACAAAATGAAGGACGATGAAAACAAGGGCGGGGAAAATCAGTCAGTCTCCTGAGGTTCCTCTTATTCCACCTTTTTCAAGCCGATGGGATTCGGCGTCATGCGAGCATATCCCTTACCCTGAGCCACGATGTCGAGCGGTAGGCTCGCCAAGTCGGCCAGGTCTACCCCCATCTCACCAAGAACCGGACCCTCCACAACCTTCACATAGGCTTGGCACTCGTCGCAGGTGATTACCCGGAATCCAGGTTCATCCTCAGACATGATGGTGTTGAGCTTTGAGGCATCAGCGGTCCCGCAGTTCGGACAGCTGACGAAAAGGGGCGATTGGCCGGAAGTACCGCAGAAAGAACAGTGCAGGTTGCGTTTGGGGCCTTCCACGATGGATGCAAGGGTAGCCCGCGCCGAACAAAGGGGACAACGTCCATCCTCCCATTGACTACCGTCCAGCGGGAAGGTCTCCCGCAGTGCCAGAAAATAGGGCCTGCTCAACAGGAACAGGATCGTGGCCAGTTCCTCTTCGGCACAGGAAAGAGAGGGCAAGGCGGGAATCTCGTCGAGCGGAAACCGCATGAAGTCAATATCACCTCCCTCCAGGGCCCGGCAAAGCGGTTCAAATTCCTCACCCGGCAGGTCGAAGATAGAGACAAACAATTGGAAAACAGCGCCGGCACTTTCCCGCGGATATGCCTTGGAGTCCTCCGCTGACATAGCCGATCTCAGTTTCGGCAGAAGTTCCGTTGCCTCTTGCTGAAAGCGTTGCCATCTGGCGTACAGTTCGAGCGGGTCCTTGAGGTGCGGCCGTTGTTCGATCAACGCCTGAATATCTATGGTCATGATTCTCCTTATGGAATTTTTGGGTAGATAAAGCGTATTGGCGCTCCGGTCAATCCTTCTTCGAGAAAGACCTTAAGCTGTCCCTTCTCCGTGGGTGTGAGTTGCAGGGGCTTCAGCGCGGCGTTGCCCGTGCCGCCACCCCCGTTGAAGAATTCGATGACTTCATCTAAGGTCGCGTAGATGCCGTTGTGCATGTAGGGAGCAGTCCCGGCGATTTCCCTGAGCGTGGGGGTTTTAAATGCCCTCCAATCTTTCTGGTCCTTGGTGATGAGGTATCGTCCGGGATCCTCGGCCAAGGTCCGATATCCCTCGAAATGAAAGACCTTGGCAACGAATCGGCGCGTTGCCGCAATCCGCGGGTCTTTCAGGTGCTCGGGGTTTTCCTGGACCTGGAGGGCATGGAACCGATCATCAGCCAGATTGACACCGAAATGGCACTCGGAACACTTGCCTTTGCCCGTAAATATTTTATATCCTCGCACGGCTTCCGGCGAGAGACCTTTTTTATTCCCGCTCAGGAACCGATCAAGTGGCGCATCGCGCGAAATGAGGGTCCGCTCGAAGGCGGCGATTGCCATGGCGATGCGCTCACGAGTCACGTCAGGGTCGCCGAAGACCTCTGCGAACTCCGCCACGTATTCCGGCACGGAGCGAATTTCCTCCTCCATGAAGTCCAGGTTCTGGTTCATTTCGAAGGCCGACATCATCGGAAAGAGCGCCTGTTCTTCAAGGCTTGAGGCCCGACCGTCATGGAACAGGTATTTCTGGAAGGCAACGCCTATCAAGGTGGGCGAGTTGCGCCAGTTCCGGGTCGTGGGGTAGCTGAGCGAGATCTCCAGTCCGTCACTGTAACCTTGCTGGGGATCATGGCAGGTCGCGCAGCTCATGGTTCCATCGCCGGACAACCGCCGGTCGAAGAAGAGTTTCTTGCCGAGTTCGATCTTGGCCGGTGTCTGGGGGTTTTGTTGGGGGATCGGGACGTCCTTGATCGACTCCAACTGGCCGGCAAACCCGCACAATGGCAGGCAGAGCGCAACAAGGAATATCCAAGCTATTTTTCTCATCGGTTTACCTTCCTGGCTGATGCAATTCCTCGTCGATGATCTTCTTGAAATAGTCGAAGGGACGCTCACCAACAACTTGTCGGCCGTTGATGTAGAAGGTCGGCGTGTTGAAGAGGTCTATAGACTCGGCAAGCTGCACATCGCCGTCAATCTCCTTCGCGTGCTTGCCACTGTCGATCGATTCGCTGAATTTATTCACGTCAAGCCCTAGCTCACCAGCGTAAGCGATCAGGCTGACCCGGTCCAGCTTTGGTGATCGGGCGATTAAAATATCGTGCATCTCCCAGTACTTCCCCTGGTCTTTCGCCGCGAGAGAGGCTTCGGCCGCGACCCTTGCGAAATCACGGTATTTGTAGGGATAATTCTTGATGACCAGCCGGATCTTGCCGGGGTAGGTCTGCAATATCTGTTTGACGGTCGGACCGGCCGCCACACAGTGGGGTCACTGGAAATCGATGAATTCAATGATGGTGACCGGCGCGTCGGCCGGCCCCAGGGATGGAGAGTCGCCGATCGGGACATCGGCCCTCTTCTGCTCTGCATGCGCCATCCCGAACACAAGCAGGGCGAAAACACAGATCAGTATTCTTTTCATTAGATTAGATAGAAAAGGGGATACAGATGTATCCCCTTTTCTCCTCATGATAGGTTGACAATGGGCCGGGGCTTACATCTTCCCGACCGACTTCATCCATTTTGGATATTTCTTCTTGGCGTCACTCAGCGGCAACATGCCGTTCACCATGATCTGGAACGTTCCCGGATTTGCCAGGGTGCTCAGATAGATGTGGACCGGCACGGCGATGACAAAGACACAGAACGCCACATTATGCACCAGGTGGGAAACAAGCATCACGGTCACATTATCCTTCATGAACCAGATGCCGAAGCCGGAAAGGGCGATGGCGATCCCGGCCCCGACAATCCCCAGATAATAAAGCTTCTGACCGGGATTGTATTTTCCCATCGGTGGAACCTTCACCTTGTGAGACAGGTAACCTCCTGCCACCTTGAACCATTGCAGGTCGTCGGCGTCGTATTCAAAGGCATCCTTGAGGTAATGGACCATGGAAACCAGGAGCGACAAAATAAAAACCACTCCTCCCCAGTTATGCACGGTTTTCATCGTTTCAAACCCGCCGAATACGGAACTGATAACCTCGATATGGAACAAAAAGGAGTATCCCGTAATGATCAGCATGATGCAGCTTCCGGCCAGTATCCAGTGGTTCACGACCTCGCCGACACTTGATTTTCTTACCATCTCAGCCATTTCACACCTCCTCTTTCTCTTCCTTGTGGGGGCCAATGGCCAGATAATGGATCGCCGCTGCGGCAACCACACCGCCCAAGCCGATCGCTGAGAGCGGCTTCAGATAGTTGTGCCAGAAGACCACGCTGCTCGGGATACTTGGATTTTCCTTCATGCCATAGAGCTTGGGCTCATCCTTGAAGGCATACACTGAGCCCAGACCACCAAGATCCTTTTCGCCGTAAATCGTGCCGAAACCCTCTTTTTTAGCGGTAGCGATGAGCTCATCCCGGTCTCCGAACTTCAATGCCGCGGTTGGGCAAGTCTTGACACAGGCCGGTTGCATTCCCGCGCCGATCCGGTCAAAACAGAGATGACATTTCGTCACCTTGTTGTCCGTATCGTAGCGAGGTACATCGAATGGACATGCGGTAACGCAGAGCTTGCAGCCGATGCACTTATCACGGTCATAGGCCACGGCGCCCTCCGCCGTCCGGTACAATGCCCCGGAAGGACAGATCTTCATACATCCCGCATCATCGCAGTGCATGCACCGCCTGCTGACAAAGAGCCAGCGCACGGGATTTTCCTTCGACGGCACCTCATTGTACTGGATGATGTTGAAGGCTGCACTTGCCAGGTCCGGCGGATTCTGATACGTGCCGTTGTTCTTGGTCTTGATGCCCGGCAGCTGGTTCCAGGATTTGCAGGCAACCTGGCATCCCCTGCAACCGATGCAGGCCTCCGGGGTAACAAGGATCGCTTTGCGGTTGTTCGTCTTATCGTTTGCCATGGTTATCCCCCTATGCCTTCCGGACGTTGACCATGAAGGCCTTCGACTCGGGTATCATTGTGTTCGCATCACCCACGTTCGGTGTGAGCAGGTTAACGCTGTCATACCCGCTGCCGTCCTCGGGAAACTGCCAGCCGAAATGCCAGGGAATACCAACCTGATGGACGGTCGAGCCGGCAATCTTGAAGGGCTTGAACCTCTCAGAGACCATAGCAACCGTTTTTATCTCTCCGCGGCCAGACGAAACAAGGACTGTCTCGCCGTTCTCTATTTTCAGCTCCTTTGCCAGCTCCACGCTCATCTCAACGAAGTTCTGGGGCTGCATTTCCAGCAACCAGGAGCAGTGTCGCGTCATGACGCCGGTCTGCCAGTGCTCCGCCACCCGATAGGTAGTGCAAACAAATGGAAACCGTGCGTCGCAAGAGAAAGAGGCATCCATTTTGTCGCCAAAGATCTTGATGGTCGGGTTGGTTCGTTGTTTGGACATTGAATTTACTTCGACCGGACATTCCAAAGCCTCGTAGTGCTCGGGGAACGGACCTTCAACCATACCGGTCCCGAAAATTGACGCAATACCGTCAGCCTTCATGATGAAGGGTAACTTTCCAGCGGCGGATGCCACCGGCGCACCTCCTCCATCAACGACATCACC
>JAUYSF010000032.1 GCA_030696435.1 Desulfoprunum sp.
CCAGTGTCCAGCCTGTGATCACGCAGAATGGCGCCCCATCTCTTGCGGCAACCGGCATTGCCCAAAATGCCAGAACCATAACACCAGCCAATGGCTTGATAAGCAGCAGAAAAAATTATTGCCGGTGCCGTATTTTATGGCAACATTTACCTTGCCACGTGAACTGAGACCATTGGCTTGGTTCAATCAGAAAACGGTTTATACGCTCTTGTTCAAGTGCGTTTCCGGCACCTTGAAAGACTTCGGCATGAACCCGAAACACCTGGGAGTGGAGATCGGCATGACGATGGTGCTGCATACAAACACCAGAAGTTTGGATTACCATCCCCATATACATGCGGTGGTTCCTGGAGGTGGTATTGATAGAAAGCGTGGATTTTGGAAAAAGCTTAAAGGAGATTATCTCTTTAACGGACTGGCGTTGGCAAAAGTATTCCGAGCACGTTTTTTGGCAGCAATAAAAGAAACCGGGCTGGCAATCCCTGACAAAATCCCGCAGAAATGGGTAACGCACTGCGTTAATGTCGGCAGGGGGATGGAGGCCCTGAAATACTTGTCGCGGTACCTCTATCGCGGCGTGATCAGTGAAAACAATATTGTTTCAAACCAGAATGGACAGGTTACATACACGTACATTGAGAGCAAGACTGGCGAGATAAAATCCCGCACACTCCCAGGCGAAGAGTTTTTGCATCTCATAGTACAACATGTGCTCCCGAAAGGGTTTAGGCGAGTGAGGGACTATGGTTTTCTTCACAGTAATGCAAAGAAATTACTCTCTCTTGTCCAGCTGATTTTGCAGGTCATCATTGAAGAACTTGCGTCACGTCCCAGGCCAGTTTTCAAGTGTCCTTGTTGTAAGGCTTCAATGCTGATTGTAGAATTTCGTAGGCATGTCAGGAGTCCCGGGTAACTGCTCTATCCGGCGTAGCCTCAACATTCATTTGGGAAGGAGGAAGGTTGGCTTTATGAAATAACCGATTTTCTATGCCTATACAGGCAGAGGGACAAGTGCGTCCTGAGAAAAGTGCCTACCATTCGATTGCACTTCTGGTAAAATCCTCTAAAAAAGATATTTCCTTGTTATTACTCCGGGCTTGTTCAACCATGGATAAGATCGTGGATCGCTGCGCTCTCACAATCTATCCTTATTCGTTATGCAAATTTTCTTATAATTCTCTTGCTTTCAGGAATTTCTTCCATAAGTTTTCGCAACTTTGACACACCAATATAACATTGACCGTTGCTTTGTTTCTTTCCTACATTTTCCCAGGCGAGAGTACCGGGGCCATTGTAAATTTCAGAATTGCTTCCATCTTTATTTATCTCTAAAACAATTAAATGTTCGGGCTCAGACCTAATAGCCACTTTGTTTGATTGTGTTGCCTTAATCTGGACCTCTATTCCTGTATTAGATTTTGCATCATGCTTTTCAGTTGATTCTTTATAGAGATCTAAATCATAATGATACGCAGCCAAAACTTCACCAATACTACCCACCATATGGCCATCAGGAGTGAAGTGGCGACCAAACATTGACTCTAATTCAGAAACAATTTGATATATTTCACGTATTTTTAATGGTATTTCTTCTATGTGCTTCATGATATTTATATTCAGCTAAAATCATCTTTATCAAGCATAACGGTGAAATAACCTGCCGGCCAACGTGCTGCCCACCTTTTAAGAACGCGGCTATTTCCGGTCAGGTTTATTGACTTGTTAGCGAATTTCAACGATTTCTTGACCGTTTTCAAACCATTTCAATTCAAGGTGTGGGGAAAAGGTAATTTTTAAACCATGTTGGTACTGAAAAGGTCTATTTCTGTTAGGCGCGCTTGTGAAATCGATTAATTTTTCTTCGTCTTCAACATCTCCAGAATTCATTTTTATTTCAATTACTAACAAATTGTTTGCGATTTCAGATTTTTCTCTTTTATGAATTACAATATCTGGTCTCTTGTATTTACCATGGGAATTATGTTTAGTATTTAATGCATTCCCCATCTTGTTGTATTCACAGTCAATATCCCAGCCATGAAAGTAGTCCTCTAGGTAAAGTGCCAATCTATGGGCGGTCGCCCATTCCATTTTTTTATCGAGCAAAACTCGGTCGTTGATTTGGAGTTTTGCTATTGCATCTGAAACTTTTGATTTTGTCGTCATATTTTATATCGATTCCAAATAACTGTATTGTAAGTGATTAAAATTTAGTATTTTTAACTTTTCCATGTTGGCCTCAAATTTTGCCAAAAATCGGCGAAAAGTTAGTTTATGATAAACCCCCGAAGTCGGCTGGGGTGGAGCGCTAACGTTTAATATCCTGCAGCGGCTTTTTGGGGAGATTTAACCCGAAAAGGGCTACTGCGGCTTCTTTCTGGGAGAGGTTGTGCTCCCTGTCTCAACTGCTTTTTTCTTTGTATCACGTGCTGGTAAAAAATTCCATGTAATAGAAATGTCAGAAATTCTCGTTATAGTAGTCCAACATTTAGACGGTGGCAACTGAATAAATGTTAGGAATGCTTCTGCAGTTTTTCGGAGATATAGCCCCGTTATAGCGCTGCGGCATAATATGAGATTTTTTTTGTCGTTGGACGATCAGGCGTACGGAAAGGAAGGGGAAAAGGCAAATTCCTGAGCCATTTTGGGAAATATCGCTTGATATGCGGCGCGGCCGCGAAGTCGGAAATAACAGAGGATTGGTCGATATAATGAATGATAACGAGATGTTTCATGGTGGGGAGTTTGGGACGTTTTTGCTTGAAAGCACAATTGTCGCTTCCGGCAAGGAAAAATATCTGGTCCATTGGGTCAGAAAGTTCTTCGAGTACCGCAAGCAACTGCCGGATAGACTGAATTGGTCGGAACAATTGCCGCTCTTCATTCGTCAGTTGAATTCTTCCGGCAGCCACCATGATTGGCAGGTGCGTCAGGCCGATCAAGCGGTGCGGCTCTATTTCGTCAATTTTCTTGCCGCTTTTCCGGGACTTGCCGGTCCGGACTCGGGGGCTGCGCCGTCTCTGGATGCTCCTCGCGGCCAGGCTGGACATCTGCAACGATTCCGGGAAGATCTCCGCCTGCGCAACTACTCACGGGGGACGGAAAAGACCTATCTGAACTGGGTTCGCCAGTATCTGCGCTTTTGCGACGAGAGAAAAGTCGGCGAGGCCGTGGCCGTCTCCCCTGATCTTGTCCGTGATTTTCTCGCCTTTCTGGCGATGCAGCGCAAGGTTTCGGCCTCAACCCAGAATCAGGCCTTCAGCAGTCTGCTGACCTTCTTCCGGCTCGTCTTCAACACCGAGTTGGGCGATTTGCAGCAGGCCGTCCGGGCGCGGACGGGCAAGCGTTTGCCCGTGGTATTTTCTGCTGAAGAGATCAGAGAGATTTTCAGGCATACCGAAGGGACGTCCGGCCTGATCCTGAAAATGATTTATGGCGGCGGGCTGCGGGTCAATGAGGGATGTCGTCTGCGGATCAAAGACCTCGATTTTGATCAACAACTCATCAACGTGCGGGACGGTAAGGGCGGCAAGGATCGGACCACTTTGCTGCCAACCTCGTTGACCTCGGAGCTACTGGCTCATATCGCCCGAGTCATCGCTTTGCACAACCAGGATCTTGCCGAGGGCTATGGCTCGGTCTGGTTGCCTGATGCACTTGCCAGGAAGTATCCCAAAGCACCGCAGGAAAAGGCCTGGCAGTATGTTTTCCCCGCCGCAAACCGATCCATCGATCCGGAGAGCGGCACTATCCGCCGGCATCATATCAGCGATTCGGTCATCCAAAGGGCGATCAAACTGGCCATCGACCGTGCCGGCATCCGCAAACACGCCTCGGTCCATACCCTGCGCCATTCCTTTGCCACCCACCTGCTGCTCAATGGCATCGATATCAGACAGATTCAAGAGCTTCTCGGGCATGCCAAAGTTGAAACGACGATGATCTACACGCATGTAATCAAAGACATGCGGAACCCGGTCGCCAGCCCTCTTGATGTACTGGGATGAGCACTGCTGCTCGAATTGAGTCCTGAACTACGAAGAGGCTTTCAGGTGGGAGGTCAGTGGCGCTCTGCGTGCACCTGGCGCAACAGGGCAAGCAGTTCGTCCCGGCTGTTTTCCCTCTGGTTGAGCATGATGACAAAGGGATCCGTGTCGTTGTCGTGCGGGAAATACCCGGCGTAACAATACACATCTGCCATTGTCCCTGATTTCAACGGGATGCCATCTTTGCTCTTGAGTAGATCGGCATAGGGCTTGAACGTTTCGAGGACTGCGAGCATGGCGGCAGGGCTGATTTGATCTTTTCGTGAGAGGCCGGAGCCTTCGATCATGATTATGGCCTGTTTGTCTTTGGGCCAGGTCGTGTTGATAAAGGCCTGCATCGCTTTGCGCCCTTTCTGCCAGGTGGCAGGCCAGCCATGGCGCTCGGCCCCGCAGGCCAGAAAGAGCTGGTTGGCCAGAAAATTATTGGAATACTGGAGGCAGGAGCGGACAAGATCTTCAACGGGTTTTTCTGAAGTGTAGGTGAAAAACGGTTGCATACCGCCGGCAGTTCTGGCGGCGATGATTTTGCCGGTCACCTTGATGCCCTGCCGCTCAAACATGGCCTTGAAGAGCTCGCCGGTATAGCGCAGGGTTGCCGGCAGTGGATTGCGCGCAGGGAAGGATTCGCTGTTGAGTCGATATGTTCCCGGTGCCAGCCTGCTGCCGATTTCCTGCATGATCGGCAACCGAGGTGTTTGTTGTTCACCTGAGATAACCGTGTGGTCGGCCAGCACCGTGATCGGGATTGAATTGAAATTGACTGCCAGCGCGCCATTTGCGGCATCATAGGGATTCTGTGAGTTCTCGGTGCCGTCGGCCGGATCCTTGACCGAGAAGGCGCTTCCATCGAGGGCGATATCCCTGATCTGTTTGAGTCCCTGTCGCGCCAGTTCCTCGGCTATTTGGCTGACGGCGTCGCTGGTGAGATACGGGTCTCCCGAGCCTTTGATTGTGAGGTTGTGGTTTCTGTCGAGGAAAAAGGTGGTCTTGAAACGATAGTCAGCGCCAAGGGTCTTCAGGGCTGCCAGGCAGGTGACAAGCTTGATGGTCGAGGCCGGAACGAAGGCGACATCCATATTGTGAGAACGCAGGATTGCACCATGCGCTGTGACGGCATAACCGCCATGGGAGATCAGCTTCGCAAGCTCGGTCTGGCCGTGACCCTGCACCGGCAGGAGAAGAAGAGGGAGTAGCAGGAGGCAGACGCGTCTGAGAGGTTGCGAGAAGAAGGGCATAGGGAAAAAAGAGCAGGTCGAAAATCTCCTCCTCTCTCCTGCCGGAACCGGAGAGAGGAGGCAGGTTGTCATCAGATCTTCGGCAGGTTGGCCATTGATTTGGCAATCTGCTCGGCCGGATAGTCGTAATTCTGCAGGTCTCCGGAGAAGTATTTATCGTAGGAGCCCATATCGATAAGACCATGGCCCGAGAAGTTGAACAGGATGGTCTTCGGATCGTTGAGATCTTTGGTGGCCTCGATGATCGTAGCCCGGATGGCGTGGCAGGTCTCGGGGGCCGGGATGATCCCTTCTGTCTTGGCAAACAGGACGCCGGCCTCAAAGCACTCAATCTGGTGGACCTTGACGGCCTCCATGATATTTTCCCGCACCAGGGCCGAAACGATTGGTGACATGCCGTGATAGCGCAGACCGCCGGCGTGGATGCCCGGAGGGATGAAATCATGGCCGAGGGTGTACATGTAGAGAAGTGGGGTTGACTGGGCCACGTCACCGAAATCATAGGCTAGTTTGCCCATGGTCAGCGAGGGGCAGGAGGCCGGTTCGACCCCGACAAAACGGATTTTCTTGCCGTTGAGATAGTCCGGAATAAACGGGTTGACTAAGCCGGCAATGTTTGAGCCACCGCCGCAGCAGCCAATGATCACATCGGGGTAATCACCGGCAATCTCCATCTGCTTTTTGGCCTCAAGGCCGATAATCGACTGGTGCAGGATGACATGGTTAAGCACCGAGCCCAGGGAATATTTGGTATCATCACGGCTGAAGGCGTCTTCGAGGGCTTCTGAGATGGCTATGCCGAGCGAGCCGGGGGTGTCGGGGTATTCGGCCAGGATCTGTCGACCGATCTTGGTTTCCATGCTGGGACTGGCGACCACCTCGGCCCCGAAGGTGTGCATCATCGATTTACGGTAGGGTTTCTGGTCATAGGAGACCCGGACCATATAGACTTTGCACTCCAGCCCGAACTTGCTGGTGGCAAAGGAGAGGGCGCTGCCCCACTGGCCGGCGCCGGTCTCGGTGGCGATGCGTTTAACCCCTTCCTTCATGTTGTAATAAGCCTGAGGCACGGCGGTGTTGGCTTTGTGGGAACCAACCGGTGAGACGCCCTCGTTCTTGAAGTAGATCTTGGCCTTGGTGCCGAGGGCTTTTTCCAGGCTGGTAGCCCGGACCAGCGGTGAGGGCCGCCAGATCTTGTAAATTTCCTGAACTTCCTCCGGGATCGTGATGAAGCGCTCGCTGGACATCTCCTGCTCAAGAAGGCCCATCGGAAAGACGGCGGAGAGCTTTTCGGCGCTCATCGGCTGCTTGGTCTCGGGATCAAGAGGCGGTTTCAGGCCGCCCGGGATATCGGGAACGACATTGTACCATTGTGTCGGCATCTCATCATCGCGAAGTATGATCTTCTTTGTCATGGAACCTCCTTCCAGGTCATGTTCTCATTTCAAGTTCAGGAACTGCAGTCAAGCCAAGTGGATACATGCCATATTTCTACCATAAGCGGGTTGATTCGGGCAAGATGGATTATCGATTTTCCAGGGCGCTCCAGGTGGTTTTCATGATGGTCGCCCTGAGTGTGGTTTCCTCGTCCATGGCAAAGATGGACTGTATTGCCTCAAGAGGTTTGATCCCCGGCTGGCCGCTCAGGCTGACGACCTGCAGATCAACCGTATCCTCTCCGAGGATGTCAACTGCCCTGATCAGCGGTCGGATATTGACCTCGCGAATCTGACCTTTTCTGATATTTTGCACGACATATTCTTCCTCGGCCATGAAGAGATTGGCCTGGTTTTGCTCCACTGCCGTCAGCGGTCGATCGAAGGTGAGTCTGTAGGTAGCGAGGATATCGGCTGGAATCTTGCCGGCATGAATGACAATCTCCTCAACTTTCAAGCCGGGTGGCAGTTTCTCGTTGAGGAGTCGCAGGGTAGCCGTGGTACTTGCCAGAGGTTCCGGGATGTCCATGATAAAAAACTCGGCCAGGCTTTCGGTGCCTACCGGCAGGGCGGGCCCGAAGGAGACCTTCGGCGTGGGGTTGAAACCCTTAGTGAAGTTGGTGGTGATGCCGGCCCGACGCAGGGCCCTAAAGATCAGCCGCAGTATTTCCAGATGGCCGAGAAAGCAGATCCTGCCTGTCCGGCTGTAGTTCACCAGGTATTTGATATGGGTTTCCTCATGGGCGGGCCGGTCGCGCTTGTCCTGCCGGGGCTCTTGGGGAGGAGGGGTATCAGTGCTCGGATGTACGAATCGTTCTCTGTCCTGAACGATGGGCTGGATGGTCTCAAAATCGCAGAGTCCGCAGCCCTGGCAGTCGTGATAGCGGCAATCCGGGGTGTAGGTCTCTGCGAGTGCCTTGGCCCTTTCTTCCATGAGGAATCGGTTGTCAACGCCGGTCTGCAGATGCTGCCAGGGCAGAATCTCCTGATCCTGGCGCGCACGGAGATAGTCGTTCAGGTCAAGACTGATCTCTGTCGCTGCCTCCTGCCAGATCGAGAGATTGTAGTGGTCGGACCAGCCGTCCAGGCGTGCGCCTTTAGCCCAGGCAGCTTGCAGCAAAGCGGCCAGACGTCGGTCGCCGCGGGAGAAAACGCCTTCCAGAAAACTCTGTTTCGGGTCGTGCCATTTCAGGGTGCAGCCCTTGGGCATCTTTTGCCTGAGCCTGGTAATGGTTGCCTTGCTCTCTTCGATGCTGATCTGCTGCTCCCATTGAAAAGGGGTGTGTGGTTTGGGCACAAAGGTGCCGACGCTGACATTGATCTCCCTGCGACCCCGCCCTCCCTTGTCTCCCTCCTGCTTGGCCTTGCGCACCAGCTCGATGATGCCGTCGATATCCTCGGCTGTTTCGCTGGGAAGACCAATCATGAAATAGAACTTCATGACCTTCCAGCCGAGGGCGAAGGCATTGCGGCAGGTGGAGAGCAGATCTTCTTCAGTGATTCCCTTGTTGATCACCCGGCGCAGACGTTCACTGCCGGCCTCCGGGGCCAGGGTGAAACCGGTCTTGCGCACCCGCTTGATCTGATCCATGATGGCCGGGGTCAGGGTGCCGACCCGCATGGAGGGCATGGCGACTGAGACATAGTTATCGGCGAAGATGTTCATCAGGCTTGGCAGCACCCGGTCAAGGCAGGAATAGTCGCCGGTCGAGAGAGAGAGTAAGGCCAGTTCTTCAAAGCCGGAGTTGTGGATGCCCGAAGTGGCCAGCTCCATTATTGTCTCCGGACTGCGTTCCCGCACCGGCCGGTAGGTGATCCCGGCCTGGCAGAAGCGGCAGCCCCGGGTGCAGCCGCGGGCGATCTCAATGGCGAGTCGGTCATGGATGATCCTGGCATTTGGCACGATGGGATGCTTGAGGTGATCGATGCTGTCGAGGTTGGCGAGCACCCGTCGCATGACCTGCTTTTTCTCGTCATCGAGAGCGGTGATCGAGAGGAAATGGCCCACGTCATCGTATTCAGGTCGGAACAGGGAGGGCACATAGACTCCATCAATCCCGGCGAGTTCTTTGAGGATACTCAGCCTGTCGGCCTGGCTCTTTTTGGCCTTGATAAGCACCTCGGTAATATCGAGGATCGCCTCCTCACCGTCACCAAGGAGGATGGCGTCGAAAAAATCAGCCACAGGTTCCGGGTTCATCGAGCAGGAACCACCACCGAGGATAATCGGGAAAGAAACGCCTCTGTCGGCGGCCAAGAAAGGGATGCCGGCCAGATCAAAGATGGTGAGGATATTGGTATAGCAGAGCTCATACGGCAGGGTTATGCCGAGCAGGTCAAAGTCGGCAAGGGGGTGCCCCGATTCAAGAGAAGTGAGAGGGCAGTTGCTACTGCGCAGCAATTTTTCAAGGTCGAGGTCGGGGCAATAACAGCGCTCGGCGAGGAGGCTTTCTCGACTGTTGAGAATATGATAGAGAATTTGCAGTCCCTGGTGGGACATGCCAACCTCGTAGAGATCGGGAAAAATAAGGGCGCAGCGCAGGTCGACTTCTTGCCAGTTCTTGATCGCGGCGTTGTATTCGTGGCCGAGATAGCGGCCGGGTTTATTGACTAAGGGCAGAAGGGTTGTATCGGTCATGGGTGTTTCCCTGTTGTGTTCGAGGTGT